>JAEZHQ010000325.1 GCA_023416455.1 Pseudomonadota bacterium
GCGGGCGGACGGGGCATGAACGGGACGGCGGGCAGCCTCATCGATGCGGCCTGGAGCCATTGGGAAAAGATCCGGGGGGCGCGTGCCATGCCGTCCCGGGCGGATCTCGATCCCATCGACATCCCGCGCCTGCTGCCCTTCACCATCCTGGTCGACGTCCTGCACGATCCCCTGGACTTCCGCTACCGCCTGCTCGGCACCGAGCTGGACCGCATCACCTCCCGGAATTACAAGGGGCTCCGATTCTCGGAGATCCCGCACATCGAGAAGGGTGGCGGGCTGTGGTCGAACCATGAAGCGGTCGTCCGCACCGGCCGGCCGCTTCGGGCGTCCGTCCAGTACATCGGCGACGACCGCTTCATCCGGGGGTTGGCGCACGGGCTGTTCCCGCTGTCGGCCGACGGGCGGACCGTGACCACGATCTGGTGCGTCGCGGAGATCGGTCGCTTGACTTGACCTGACGGCGGCCGCCGTCAGCGGAAGCGGCCGGGCAGCCACTGGACCACCACGCCCGTCCGCGACACGACGAGGACGGCGTCGGACCCGGCGCGGACCCAGTGATGCCCACGGGGCGGGCGGTGGAGGCGGTGGGCGCCGGGGTTGGCGACGATGTGGCGGTGGGCGGTGTAGGCCGGCGGGAGCCGGTCGCCCGGACCCCAGCGCCGGACCGCCGCCGCCTTGGGCGGCCCGCCGCGATCGGGATGGGCGTGGTGCGGCGGTTGGTGCGGCGGTTGGTGCGGGGCGTGATGCGGCGGATCGCCGTGAACGGGGCCACGGGGCTGGGCTGCGGCCCCGGTTGCGGCCAGGCCGGACAGGGCGACGGTGGCGACGGCAGCGGCGGCGATCGTCATCAGGGCGCGGTTCATGAGGGCCATCCGTGGTTCTCCCTTGGCTTTCGGGGGCGGGCTCGTTGTCCCGATGCCCCAAGCCTGCGCCGGCCCCTTTTCCGCTTGATGTCCGCCGATCCCTCCTTTGGTAACGAAGCGTAACCGTCGCCGTCGCCGTTGCGGTCACGGCAGGCCGTGGCGGACGGGCAGGCGGACGACGTTGGCCGGCAGCTCGGTGCCGCCGGGCGGCGCCGGCAGCGGGCGGCCGGTCAGCTTCTCGAAGCTTCCGGCGCCGAGGCCGATGTCGTCGGCCAGCCGCCGGACCGCCCGGTGGTCGGACGCCTGCAAGGCGGTCAGCGCCGTGTGGAGCAGCTCGGGCTGTTCGAGCGGAAGCAGGTCGTCGTGCTTCTCGCCCTTCGCCTGGCCGGTCTTCACCAGATGGACGTTCGCCGTCCTGTACTGCGCGGCGTCGATGAGCTGGAGGTCGTAGGCCCGCCGCACCATGGCGCGGACCGACACCTTCCAGCGCAGCTTCATGTCGAACAGGACCCGCCAGTTCAGGCTGCGGCCGCGCGGGAACTCGCGGGCGAAGGCCGCCCGCGGCAGAAGGAAGGCGCCGGCGAAGCGGTGGGCCTGCTCCTCCGTGGCGCGGTCGCCGGTCTCCACGCCCTGGTGCATGACCAGGTGGCCGACCTCATGGGCAAGGTCGAAGCGCAGCCGGCACAGGCTCTCCTTGGCGGCGTTGCGCGCCACGATCGGCCGGGGCCGGTCCATCGACAGCGCGTCCACCCGCTCCGACAGGGCGTCGAAATGGGTCACCACCGCGCCGGCGTTCTCCACCACCCGCGTCATGTTGGTGATCGGCCCGGCCAGGCCGAGCCCCCAATGGTCGCGGCAGCGCTCGGCCACCCGCTCGATCTCCGGCGGGGTGGTCGCCGGGCAATCCGGGATATCCACCGGCGGCAGGTCGAGCAGCCCGTCCAGCCGCGACACCAGGAGGTCGAGCAGCGTGCCCCGGGCCAGCGCCTGCTGGGCCAGCCCCACCGGGGTGGTGAGGCGCTTGCGGAAATGGCACTGCTCCTCCTTCACCGCGTTGCGCAGGGGCGTGCGGAAGAACTGCACGCGGACGTCCAGCGCGTCGGCAAGCGCCTCCTCCATCTGGGGCGTGGGCGCCTTGGCGCCGTTCTCCAGCTGGTGGACGAACTGGCGCGTCGCCGACACGCGCGCGCCGACCTCTTCGAGCGGCAGGCCGTGGAAAAGGCGGGCGAGGCGCAGCTTCTCGCCATGGAATTGGTCGCCACCAAATCGGTCGCCACCAAATCGGTCGCCCAGGTCAAACATCGACAATCATATCCTATCGCCCGTGTTCCTCCGCCCGGCAAGGCGCGTCAGCGCCGCGTCTGCTCGCCCCGCTCGCCGGCCTCTCCCCTGGTGCGGCGGGTCCCGCCGCGGGTGGAGCGGCCCGGCTCCGGCACGCGCACGGCCGGGGGTGGCAGCTCGACGCCGTCGGCGGGCGCGCTGTCCACCGGCTGGAGCAGGGCGACGGTCGGGGTGAGCGGCACCTCCCAGAGGCATTCCACCAGCTTGCCCGACAGGCCGACGAACTTGATCCCGGCCACCGACCCGTCGAGATGGGTGTCGATGGCGAAGCGGTAGGCGAGATCGGCGCGGCCGAGCCCTTCGTTGAGCATCAGCGAGAGCTGCCGCAGTTCGGGATGGGCCTGGCGCAGCGTGCGCGCGGTGGGCTCGTCGGCCATGCCGCGGTAGAAGCGGACGGGGACCGAGCCGATGCGGAAGATGAACTGGTTGCTGGGGTCGACGATGCCCAGCCAGCGGTAGCGGCCGCTGAGAAAAGCCTGCTCGATGCGGAACTTGCCGTTGGCGTAGGCGCAGGTCCCCAGCGTCCAGGCGTTGCCGCCGATGCTGGGGTCGTGGCGGTCGACCGCGTCGTTGCGCCCCTGGGCGATCCAGGAGCCGACCAGGGCCAGGCGCTGTTCGGTGAGGTCCGGGTGCACGTCCCACGGCAAGGCGGCGGCCATGGCTACTCCTTTCGATGTCGCGGCGCCAAAATTGGGCAAATTTATCCTTCTGTCAACTGAAACGGCTGCCGTCAACCAGGCATCTGGAAGATGCTCCGGAAGAGGTTCGGGGGGCCGTTCCCGATGGCCGGCCGCGGCGGTTGAGTGGTAGGCTGCGCGCTGTCGGCCCGGTTACTCCCGGGCCGCGTCACGACCTGTGCGAGGAAGCATGCCGCTCTATTCCTACCGCTGCAAAGCGTGCGATCACAGCTTCGAGACGCTGGTGCGCTCGTCCGACGTGCCGGCCTGCGAGTCCTGCGGCAGCCCGGACCTGGAGCGGCTGGTCTCGCGGCCGGCGCCGGAGGGCAAGTCGGCCGCCATCCTGAAGGGCGCGCGGACCCTGGCGGCGCGGGAAGGGCATTTCAGCAACTACAGTCGCGCCGAACGCCCGCGCCGCTGAGCGGCCGGCATCCCGGCGGCCGGGGCCGCGATCCGTCTCAGCGCCGGTCGGGAATGCCGTGCTTGCGCAGCTTGTTGGCGATCATCGTGTGCGAGGTGCGCAGGCGGGCGGCCAGCTTGCGGCTGGAGGGAAAGCGCGGGTAGAGGCGGCGCAGCAGCGCGCGCTCGAAGCCGTCCACGGCCTCTTCCCAGCTCGCCGCCTCGCCCCGGCCCGCCGCTTCGCCGGGCTCCGCGGCGGCCTCCGCGCCGGCGCCGGGGCCGGTCAGCTCCCCCGCCAATTCCAGGTCGGCGGCGTCCAGGAACGCGCCGTCGCTCATGGTCGCCGCGCGGAAGATCACGTTCTCCAGCTGGCGCACGTTGCCGGGCCAGGGGTTGGCGAGGAGCGCCGCACCGGCCGCCGGAGTCAGGCGGCAGGGCGGGCGGCGGGTCTGGGCGCAGGCGCGCGCGATGAAATGGCGGGCCAGCAACAGGATGTCCTCGCCGCGCTCCCGCAGGGGCGGGACCTGGATGGTCAGCACGTTCAGACGGTAGAACAGATCCTCGCGGAAGCCGTGGGCGGCCACCATGGCGTCCAGCGGACGGTGGGTGGCGCTGATCACGCGGACGTCCACCGTCTGCTCGCGCTCGCCGCCGACCCGGCGGAACCCGCCGTCGTTGAGGAAGCGCAGGAGCTTGGCCTGGAGATAGGGCGACATCTCGCCGATCTCGTCCAGGAAGACGGTGCCGCCGTGGGCCAGTTCGAGGAGGCCCGGCTTGCCGCCGCGCTGCGCCCCGGTGAAGGCCCCTGGGGCGTAGCCGAACAGCTCGCTCTCGGCCAGGCTCTCCGGCACCGCGGCGCAGTTCAGCGCCAGGAACGGCTTGTCCCGGCGCGGGCTGGCGCGGTGGCAGGCGTGGGCGATCAGCTCCTTGCCGGTGCCGGTCTCGCCCAGGATCAACAGCGGCGCGTCCACCGCCGCCACCCGCGCCGCGCGCTCCTTCAGCCGGCGGATGGCCGGCGAGTCGCCGAGGATGCGGTCGAAGCCGCCGTCCCCGAAATTCTGGAGGGCGTCCAGCCGCTCGCCCAGGCGGCTCGGCGCGTAGAGGGTGACCACCCCGCCCGCCGCCCGGCCGTCCTCCACGATGGCGGTGGCGTCCAGCAGGAAGGGGCGGCCGTTCAGCATCACCTCCCGTCCGGGCAGGCGGAAGCCGCCGGCGACCAGCGCCTCGCTCAGCCGGGGATCGCCGACCAGCGCCCCCAGCTCGACCCCGCACAGCGCCGCCTCGGCGCAGCCGGCCACCGCCGCGGCGGCGGCGTTCGCCACCACGACACGGCCGTCGCGGTCGATGGCCAGCACCGGGTCGGGAAGGGCGGCCAGCAGGGCGTCCAGGTGGAGCCGGCGCCGGGTTCCCGGCAGCATGTCGATGGGGGTGACGGAGCGCAGGCCGGGCACCCGGCGCAGCGCCGCCTCCAGCCGCCCGAGCGCCGCCCCGTCCAGTTCCGGCACGTCGATGTGGATGTGGGGCGGGTCGACCTCGACGGCGACCACGTTCAGCCGGCGCTCCGCCAGCACGGCCAGGATCTCGTGGGCGATGCCGACACGGTCGTCGAACAGGACGTCGATGCGCATGGGGGCTCCGGAACGGGGGCGGCGCCGGAAGGGTGGCAGGCCGGCGCCGGCTGTAAACCATCCGTTACAGCGTAACCGAATCCTTACGATTGCGCTAGTGTGCTGATCCGGAAAAGGATTTCCGGGAGTTGGGGATGTCGTTGGTGTGCGTCCGTAACGAATCGCGTACAGGGTGCCGGGGGGCGGAGGGGGGCCGGGCCAGGGATTCCGCGGCTTTGGCCGGTTGGCATCGGGATTGCTGGAGAGGGGGACGTGAAGCGGCAAACCCGGAGTGTTCCCATGCGCGTCATCGTCCTCGGCAGCGGCGTCATCGGCGTCTCCACCGCCTATTACCTGGCGAAGGCCGGCCACGAGGTGACGGTCATCGACCGCCAGAACGGGCCGGCGCTGGAGACCAGCTACGCCAACGCGGGCGAGGTGTCGCCGGGCTATTCCGCCCCCTGGGCGGCGCCCGGGCTGCTGCTCAAGGCCATCAAGTGGATGACCATGCGGCACGCGCCGCTGGTCGTCCGGCCGAGCCTGGATCCCGCCCAGTGGGCGTGGTGCCTGAAGCTTCTGGCCAACGCCAACGAGCGTTGCTACGCGATCAACAAGGGCCGCATGGTCCGGCTGGCGGAGTACAGCCGCGATTGCCTGCGCGCGCTGCGCGCGGAAACCGGGATCCGCTACGACGAGCGGACCAAGGGGACGTTGCAGATCTTCCGCACCCAGAAGCAGGTCGACGCGGCGGCCACGGACATGGCGGTGCTCGACCGCTTCGGCGTGCCTTACCGGCTGCTCGACCGCGACGGCTGCGTGGCGGCGGAACCGGCGCTGGGGCTGGTGCGGGAGAAGGTCGTCGGCGGCCTCCAGCTTCCGGGCGACGAGACCGGCGACTGCTTCCGCTTCACCAACGCGCTGGCGGCGCTGGCCGCCGACCTCGGGGTGGTCTTCCGCTACGGCGTGCGCATCCAGGGGCTGGAGGGCGACGGGCGCCGGGTCACCGGGGTGATGACCGACTCCGGGACCCTGACCGCCGACGCCTATGTGGTGGCGCTCGGCAGCCATTCGCCGGCGCTGGTCCGGCCGCTGGGCCTGTCGCTCCCGATCTATCCGGTGAAGGGCTACTCGCTGACCCTGCCCATCGTCGACGCGGCGGGGGCGCCGGAATCCACGGTGATGGACGAAACCTACAAGATCGCCGTGACCCGTCTCGGCGACCGCATCCGGGTGGGCGGGACGGCGGAGCTGGCCGGCTTCGACCTGACGCTGCGGCCCGGCCGGCGGGCGCCGCTCGACCATGTGGTCGGCGACCTGTTCCCGACCGGCGGCGACCCGGCGCGGGCGGAGTTCTGGACCGGCCTGCGCCCCAACACGCCGGACGGCACCCCCATCGTCGGTCCCAGCCCGCTGCGCAACCTGTTCCTCAACACCGGCCACGGCACGCTGGGCTGGACCATGGCGGCCGGCTCGGGCCGGGTGGTCGCCGACGCGGTCGGCGGCCGGCGGACGGAGATCGACCTCGACGGGCTCACCATCGACCGCTACGGCCGGCCTTCGGCGGCGGCCGGCCGCGGCGGCGCCGTCGGGGTGGCGCGCCCGACCGCCTGAGCCGCGGCGGCGCCGTGGAGCGGCCGTCCGGCCGGCGGGAACTCCCCGCGGGCCGGGCGGTTGCTGCCGTGAGGCCAACCGAAGGAGGTGAACCCATGGCGCAAAAGCTCAAGGACAAGACCGTGGCCGTCCTGGCCACCGACGGCTTCGAGCAGGTCGAGCTGACCGAGCCGGTCAAGGCCCTGCGCAACGAAGGCGCGGACGTGCGCATCGTCTCCCCCCGCAGCGGCCAGATCCAGGGCTGGAACCATCACGACAAGGGCGACCGGGTCGCCGTCGACGCCACGCTCGACCAGGCCGATTCGGCCGGGTTCGACGCGCTGGTCCTGCCGGGCGGGGTGATCAACCCCGACGCCCTGCGGCTGGAGCCCAAGGCGATCGGCTTCATCCGCGGCTTCGTGGAGGCGGGCAAGCCCATCGCGGCCATCTGCCACGGGCCGTGGACCCTGATCGACGCCGGAGCGGTGCGCGGCCGGCGCATGACCTCCTGGCCCTCCCTGAAGGCCGACCTCACCAACGCCGGGGCCGCCTGGGAAGACCGCGAGGTGGTCACCGACCACGGGCTGGTGACCTCGCGCAAGCCGGACGACCTCCCGGCTTTCTGCGGCAAGATGATCGAGGAGTTCGCCGAAGGGCGGCACCACGGGAGCCGGGCGGCGGAGTAACCCGGGGTCCGGCGGTCCTGGCGTCACGCCAGCCATCGGCCGAGGGGGGGCCTCCCGCGCGGGCGCCGCCCCCGGCCGGTCACACCGGGGCCAGCGGCGACAGGCCGTTCTGGATGGCCCAGACCGCCGCCTGGGTCCGGTTCTGGGCGTTGATCTTCCGCATCACGTTCTTGAAATGCATCTTCACCGTGGATTCGGTGATGTGGAGGTTGCGGGCGATGGCCTTGTTGGACTGGCCGGCGAGCAGGCAGCGCAGGATCTGGACCTCGCGCTTGGACAGCTCGTTGCTGGCCGGCTGGGCGCGCGCCGGGGCGGGATGCTCGTTGGCGCTGGCGAGCAGCAGGCTCGCCACATGGGTGGGGTAGACCACCTCGCCCAGCATGACGAGTTGCAGGGCGCGCAGCAGCGACTCGCTCGACATCGCCTTGTTGAGATAGGCGTCGGCCCCCGCCTTCAGCGACATCGACAGGCTGCGGTCGGCGATGGCGTCGGCCAGGACGACGATGCGCGCTTCGGTCGAGCCGCGCAGGCGCTTGATCCCCCCGCCGTCCTCCGCCATCCCCTCCTGGAGGGCGACGACGATCAGGTCGGGGGCGATCCCCTGCGCCATGGCCGCCTGGGCATCGTCCACGTTCGCGGCATGGTGGCACACCCGGAAAGGCCCGCGGCTGATCAGCGTTCCGAGCGCCGCCGAGAACAGCCGGTCATGGTCGATGAGCATGACATTCCACATTTTCATCCATGATCCTCCGCGATGCCATCGGGGCGGGCAACGCACATAGACGGCTCTTGTTCTTAATCGTCGGGACAAAAGGAAAAAAGCTGCCTTTATTGCCAGGAAAAAGCAGGCTTTGCGCTCGATGTCCCAATGATTTATACGGATGCACATGGGGTGGCGCAAGGAGCCTCGGAGAAGTACAGGATATCGTATGGATACCGGGAGAAGCCGCCCAATCATCTGGCCACTTCCATGCGCAAAAGGGTTACGGTAATACCTTATTTCAGGGCAGGAAGGAGAGCCACAGCTGAGCTGTTGTTGCAGTTCACTTGGCGGCCGACGGTCTGACGAGGTGGCGATACGATGGAAGTTCAGCTGCAAACGCGCGGCAAAGAGCGAGCCCTTGCCGGCAAGGCGCAGACCTTTCTGGTGGTCGACGACCATCCCCTGGTGCGGCACGGCTTCGCCCTGTCGGTTGGGGAGATCCACCCCGACGCGCGGGTGCTGGAGGCGGGGTCGCTGGACGAGGCGATGCAGGTGGTGCAGCGCACGCCCGCCCTGACGCTGGTCCTGTTCGACCTCAATCTCGGCGACCGCAGCGGGCGCGAGGGCGTGCGCCGCATGGTCGAGGCGCTGGGCGACCGGCCGCTTCTGGTCATCTCCGGTTCCGACGAGGTGGCGGACATCGTGGACAGCGTCCGGCTGGGGGCGCGGGGCTACATCCTCAAGACCAGCTCCACGGCGGTTCTGGAGCACGCGATGTCGCTGGCGCTCACCGGGGAGACCTTCCTGCCGCTGCCCCGCGCCGTGCTGTCCGGCAGCATAACCGCCGAGCCGTCGCGGCCCACCGGCCAGATCCTGGGCCGCCTGACCGACCGGCAGCGCGACGTGTTCCAGCTTCTCCTGGCCGGCCACTCCAACAAGGAGATCGCCCGCGAGCTGGGCGTGCTGGAGGGGACGGTGAAGGTCCATGTCCGCGCCATCATGCAGAAGCTGGGCGTGCGCAACCGCACGCAGGTCGCGGTGGTGGCCGCCCGCAGCGGCTGCTTCCCGGACGAGGAGTGAGCGGACGAGGAGTGACCGGACGAGGTGTGACGGGCGGCGGTGCCCGAAGGCGCCGTCCGCATCGTTCCCTGTGGCACCCCTTCCGGATGGTCCGGTGGCCGCGCTTGGTGATCGAGGGTTGCGCAGACCATTCGCGTTGCGCATTATTGGGCGGTTGCGCGGTTGCCGCGCACAGCCCAACGACGGAGGGGACCCATGCCGAACCGGCCCATTCGGGACATCATCCGCAACCAGAGCGTCATCATCATTCCGGGCGCCGCCACCGTGCGCACCGCCGCGCACATCATGAAGGAACACCGGATCGGCGCCCTGCTGGTCGTCGACGGCGACCGGCTGGCCGGCATCTTCACCGAACGCGACGCCCTGTTCCGTGTTCTGGCCGGCGGGCTCGACCCCGACCGCACCCCGGTGGAGCGGGTGATGACCCGCGACCCCACGACCATCGCGCCCGACCGTCCGGTGCTTCACGCGCTTCACCTGATGCACGACGGCGGCTTCCGCCATCTGCCGGTGGTGGAGCGCGGGCGGCCGGTCGGCGTGGTCTCCATCCGCGACGCCATGGGCCTCGAACTCGCCCGCTTCGAGCAGGAGATCGACGAGAAGCAGGCCAT
Source organism: Pseudomonadota bacterium (assembly GCA_023416455.1). Taxonomy (GTDB): domain Bacteria; phylum Pseudomonadota; class Alphaproteobacteria; order Azospirillales; family Azospirillaceae; genus Azospirillum. The sequence goes on from JAEZHQ010000325.1 coordinate 9,561, forward strand.
CGCCGAGATCCTGGCCTGAACGGGCGGCGCCTGCCCTGAAATTGATCAGCCGCGCCGGCGCTGCCCGCCGATTGGGCGGTCCGCCGGCCGGCGGGGCGAGGCGGAGGGCCGTACCCTCCAAGGGGGTGCTGCATCCCCACGGTTGGTACGGCCTTTGCTGCAGGGCGGGCGACTGGACCGTCACCGGAGCGCCCCATGACCCGCCTTTCGGCACTCGCCCGCCGCCTCGACCCCCGCCAGCACCTCGCCGCCGCCCTGGTGGCGGGCGCCGCCGCCGTCGCCATGATCGGCACCGCCTTCCCGGCGCGGGCCGACCTTCCGGTGAGGCTCACCCTGGACTGGGCCTTCCAGGGTCCGCAGGCGCCCTTCCTGCTGGCGCTGGAGCGCGGCTATTACAAGGCCGAGGGGCTGGACGTCACCATCGACCGCGGCGAGGGGTCGGGGGCGGTGCCGCCGCGCATCGCCGCCGGCACCTACGACATCGGCTTCGGCGACATCAACCCGATGATCCGCTTCGTCGCCGAGAAGGGTGCCGATCTGGTGGCGGTCGCGGTCCTCTACGACTCCTCGCCGCTCGCCGTCATCACCACGAAGCGGTCGGGCATCACCAGCCCGCGCGACCTGGAGGGCCGCAAGCTGGCCGCGCCGGAGACCGACAGCGCCCGCCAGCTCTTTCCCGCCTTCGCGCGGGCGGCGGGCGTCGACGCCGCCAAGGTGACCTGGCAGACGGTGGCCCCGCAGCTCCGCGAGACGCTGCTTGCCCAGGGGCAGGTGGACGCCATCACCGGCTTCCTCACCACCGGGATCTTCTCGCTGAAGGCGGCCGGCGTTCCGGAGGGCGACATCGTGACGATGCGCTACCGCGACGCCGGCGTGTCGCTCCACTCCAACGCGCTGATCACCTCGCGCCGCTTCGCGGAGGCCAACCCCAAGGCGGTGGCCGGCTTCGTCAAGGCGACGCTGCGGGCCCATGTGGAGGCGGTGGCGGATCCCCAGGCGGCCATCGACGCCCTGAAGCGGCGCGACCCGCTGATCGACGCCCGCATCGAGCGGGAGCGCCTGGCGCTCGCCTTCGACGAGCTGATGCTGAGCCCGGAGGCCCGGGCCAACGGCCTGTCCAGCGTCGATCCCGTGCGCTTCCAGAAGGCCATCGACATCCTGGCGGAGACCTACGGCTTCCCCAAGCCGCTGACCGTCGCCGACGTCTACACCGACGCCTACCTGCCGCCGGCGGCCGAGCGCCGGCTGCCCTGACCCGGGACCGCCGCGACCGGCCCCCGCCCTTTCCCCGACCGCCGAGGATTCGCCCGTGCATCCCTTCGTGGAACTGGACCGTGTCAGCCTGAGCTACGGCGGCGGCACGCTGGCCGTGGACGGGCTGAGCCTGGCCGTGGACCGGGGCCGCTTCGCCGCCGTGGTGGGGCCGTCCGGCTGCGGCAAGTCCACCCTGATGAAGCTGGTCACCGGCCTGATGCCGCCGACGCGCGGCGGCGTCATCGTCGACGGGCAGGAGGTGGCCGGGCCGCTGAGGATCTGCGGCATGGGTTTCCAGAACCCGACGCTGCTGCCGTGGCGGACCACGCTCGACAACCTCATGCTGCCGCTGGAGATCGTCGAGCCGCACCGCGGCCGGCTGCGCCGCGAGCGCGCCGCCTACCAGGCGCAGGCGCGGCGCCTGCTGGCCTCGGTCGGGCTGGCCGGGATCGAGGACAAGTTCCCCTGGCAGCTGTCGGGCGGCATGCAGCAGCGGGTGTCGCTGTGCCGCTCGCTGATCCACGAGCCGAAGCTCCTGATGCTGGACGAGCCCTTCGGGGCGCTCGACGCCTTCACGCGGGAGGAGCTGTGGGGCGTCCTCCAGGAGGTGTGGATGGAGCGGCGCTTCACCGGGATCCTGGTGACCCACGACCTGCGCGAGGCGGTCTACCTCGCCGACGTGGTCCATGTGATGTCGGCGCGGCCGGGGCGGGTGGTCTCCACCCACCACATCGACCTGCCGCGGCCGCGCAGCCTGGAGACCACCTTCACGCCGGAGTTCGGGCGGCTGGTCCACGCGCTGCGCGACGAGATCAGCCGCGTCCGCCAGGGCGAGGCCGCGTCGTGACGCGCCGCGCCTCCGCGCTCCAGGCGGCGATGCCCTGGCTGGTGGTGTCCGGCCTCTTCGCGCTGTGGGAGCTGGCCTGCGTCGCGCTGGCCGTTCCCGAGTTCGTCCTGCCGCGCCCGACGCTGGTCTTCGCCACCATGGCCGAGTACGCCGGGCCGCTGTGGCAGCATTCCAGCCACACGCTGCTCACCACGCTGGCCGGCTTCGTGCTGGCGGTGGCCGGCGGCGTCCTGCTGGGGCTGGCGGTGGGGGCCTCGCCGCTGGTCTATCACGGGCTCTACCCGGTGTTGATCGGCTTCAACGCCATCCCGAAGGTGGCCATCGTGCCGGTGCTGGTGGTGTGGTTCGGCATCGGCGTCATCCCGGCGGTGATCACCGCCTTCGCCATCAGCTTCTTCCCCATCGCGGTCAACGTCGCCACCGGTCTGGCCACGCTGGAGCCCGAGCTGGAGGACGTGCTGCGCTCGCTGGGCGCGCGCAAGCTGGACATCCTGCTGAAGGTCGGGCTGCCGCGCTCTCTGCCCTATTTCTTCGCCTCGCTGAAGGTGGCGGTGACGCTGGCCTTCGTGGGGTCGGTGATCGCCGAGACGGTGGCCTCCAACGAGGGCATCGGCTACCTGATGCTCCAGGCGTCCAGCCGCTTCCAGATCCCGCTGGTCTTCGCCGGCCTGCTCGTCATCGCGGTCATGGGCGTCGTCATGTACGTCCTGTTCGCCGCGGTCGAGCGCCGGATGACGGGATGGGCGACGCGCCGGACGGAGGTGGTGGCCGGCGGCTGAGCGCCTCCGGCTTTCGGGGTAGGCCGCCGGGCCGCGATTGCGGCGGCCGGCCGCCTTCCGGCACAATGGCGGCCGGCCGCCTTCCGGCAGAATGGCGGCACAGGCCCGGCGGGGGCGACGGACGGGAGGGACGATGACGGGCACCCTGCGTTTCGTGCTCGGCGGGCGGGTGGTGGAGGTGCGGGACGCCGATCCCGCCACCACCGTCCTGCAATGGCTGCGCGCCAACGGCCGGCCCGGCACCAAGGAGGGCTGCGCGGAGGGCGACTGCGGCGCCTGCACCGTGGTGCTGGGCGACCTCGTGCCGGACGGGGCGGGGGGCCGGCGGCTGCGCTACCGGGCGGTCAACGCCTGCATCCTGTTCCTGCCGATGATCGACGGCAAGCTGCTGCTGACCGTGGAGGATCTGGCCGCGGAGGATGGCACGCTGCACCCCGTGCAGGCGGCCATGGTGGCGCACCACGCCTCGCAATGCGGATTCTGCACGCCGGGCTTCGTGATGGCCCTGTTCGCGCTTTACCACGCCGACCGCGACCCGCCGGACGCGGCGATCCACGACGCGCTGGCCGGCAACCTGTGCCGCTGCACCGGCTACCGGCCCATCCTGGACGCCGCCCGCTCCCTGCGCGGCGACCGGGACGGCGACCGCTTCGACCGCGCCGGGGCCGGCATCCACGCCCTGCTCGACTCGGTGCGGCGGGAGGGCACGCTGAGCCTGAGCGGCGGCGGGACGGCCTTCCACGCGCCGCGCAGCCTCGACGGGCTGGCCGCGCTGGCCGCCGCCAACCCGGGGGCGACGCTGGTGGCCGGGGCCACCGACGTCGGGCTGTGGGTGACCAAGCAGGGGCGCCGGCTGCCGGTCATCATCCATCTGGCCGAGGTGGAGGAGCTGCACCGCATCGCCGAGGAGGAGGACGCGCTGGAGGTCGGGGCGGCGGCCACCTACGCCGAGCTTCTGCCGGTGCTGGAGCGGCGCCTGCCGGCGCTGGCCGCCCTCGTCGGCCGCATCGGGGCGGCGCAGGTGCGCAACTCCGGCACGCTGGGCGGCAACGTCGCCAACGGCTCGCCCATCGGCGACAGCATGCCGGCGCTTCTGGCGCTGGGCGCCTCGCTGCTGCTCAACCGGGGCGGCGCCCGGCGCCGGGTGGCGCTGGACGCCTTCTACCACGGCTACCGGCGCAACGACCTGCGGCCCGGCGAGTTCGTGGAGAGCGTCCGCATCCCGCTTCCCGCCGCGGGCCAGCGCTTCGCCACCTGGAAGGTGTCGAAGCGGCGCGACCAGGACATCGCCGCCGTCTGCGCCGCCTTCCTCCTGACCCTGGACGAATCCGGCCGGGTGGCCGCGCTGCGCGCCGGCTACGGCGGGGTCGCCGCCACGCCGGCCCGCGCCCGGGCGCTGGAGGCGGCCATGGCCGGGCGGCCCTGGAC
>JAEZHQ010000494.1 GCA_023416455.1 Pseudomonadota bacterium
CCCCCGGCCTCCCCCGCGCTTGCGCCGGCGGACGCGGACGGCGCCGCGCGCCCCGCGCGCGCCCCCCGCGACCTGACCAACGTCGAGAAACGCTACGAACTGGTGCAGGACACCGAGGCGCTGGCCCGCTGGGTGGAGCGCGCCCGCGCGGGCGGCCTGCTGGCCGTGGACACGGAGACCGATTCGCTGACCCCGGCCACCGCCACCCTGGTCGGCATCTCGCTGGCCACCGAGCCGGGGCTGGCCTGCTACATCCCACTGGCCCACAAGGCGCCCGGCGCCACCACCGGCGAGCTGGCCTTCGAGGAGCCCGAAGCCCCCCGCCAGATCCCGGTCGAGGCGGCGATGGCCGCGCTGAAGGAGGTCCTGGAGGATCCGGCGGTCCTCAAGGTCGGGCACAATTTCAAGTTCGACCACCAGCTCTTCGCCCGCCACGGCCTACGGGTCTCGCCGGTGGACGACAGCATGCTGATCTCCTACGTGCTGGAGGGCGGCAGCCACGGCCACGGCATGGACGAGCTGGCCGAGCTGCACCTCGCCTACAAGCCGATCAGCTTCGCGGAGGTCTGCGGCACCGGCAAGGCGAGGATCACCTTCGACCGGGTGCCCCTGGACAAGGCGCTGGACTACGCGGCGGAGGACGCCGACATCACGCTGCGCCTGTGGACCCTGCTCAAGCCGCGCCTGGTCGACGACCGCATGGTCACCGTCTACGAGACCCTGGAGCGCCCGCTGGTGCCGGTGGTCGCCGCGATGGAATCCTGCGGGGTACGGGTGGACCGTGCGGCGCTGGCCCGGCTGTCGCAGGACCTGGCCGTCCGCCTGGCCGAGATCGAGGCGGAGATCCACCGCCTCGCCGGGCGCAGCTTCAACGTCGGCTCGCCCAAGCAGCTGGGCGAGATCCTGTTCGACGAGATGAAGCTGGGCACCGGCCGGAAGGGCAAGACCGGCGCCTATTCCACCGACTCCGGCGTGCTGGAGGAGCTGGCCGAGCAGGGCCACACGGTGGCGCAGCGGGTGCTCGACTGGCGCCAGCTCGCCAAGCTGAAAAGCACCTACACCGACGCCCTCCAGGCCCAGATCAGCGAGGCCACCGGCCGCGTGCACACCGCCTTCGCCATGGCGGTGACCAACACCGGGCGGCTGTCCTCGACCGACCCCAACCTCCAGAACATCCCCGTCCGCACCGAAGAGGGGCGCAAGATCCGGCGCGCCTTCGTGGCCATGCCGGGGCACAAGCTGCTGTCGGTGGACTATTCGCAGATCGAGCTGCGGCTGGTCGCCGAGATGGCCGGCATCGGCGCGCTTAAGCAGGCGTTCCAGGAGGGCCTCGACATCCATGCGGCGACCGCCAGCCAGGTGTTCGGCGTGCCGCTCGACCAGATGACCCCGGAGATCCGGCGCAAGGCCAAGGCGATCAACTTCGGCATCATCTACGGCATCTCGGGCTTCGGGCTGGGCCGCCAGCTCGGCATCGCGCCGGGCGAGGCCAACGCCTTCATCAAGGCCTATTTCGAGCGCTTCCACGAGCTGAAGGACTGGATGGAGGCGACCAAGGCCTTCGCCCGCAAGCACGGCTGCGTGACGACCCTGTTCGGCCGCCGCTGCTACATGCCGGGCATCCACGACAAGAACGCCGCCCGGCGCGCCTTCGCCGAGCGCCAGGCCATCAACGCCCCCATCCAGGGCACCGCCGCCGACATCATGAAGCGCGCCATGATCCGCGTCCCCCCCGCCCTGGAGGCGGCCGGCTCCGGCGCCCGCATGCTCCTCCAGGTCCACGACGAGCTTCTGTTCGAGGTCCCCGCGGGGGAGGCCGAGGAGACCGCCGCGCTGGTGCGCGGCGTGATGGAGGGGGCGGCCCGGCTCGGCGTGCCCCTGGTCGCCGAGGCCGGCATCGGCGACAACTGGGACGAGGCCCATTGATACGGACGGCGCTCAATGGAAGTGTTCATGCGCCGCCGGTATGATGCCGCCGGCGTCAGTCCAGGAAGAGGTCGGGGGCCAGCGGCGCGCCGGGCGACACCGCGTAGCGGTCGAGGTCGGTGATCCCCTCCTCGGCCAGCGCCTCGTCGTCGATGAAGAAGCGGCCGGTGGTGGTGGCGGCGTCGCGCGTCAGGATGGCGTGGGCGGCGTCGGCCAGGATCTCCGGCCGGCGGCAGTTCCCGGGTGCGATGGCCCCCTTCAGCATGGCGAGCGCGGCGGTGGCGATGACGGTCCGCGGCCACAGGGCGTTGACCCCGACCCGGCCGTGGAACTCGGCGCTCAAACCCAGCGTGCACAGGCTCATGGCGTATTTGGCCACGGTGTAGGCGGTGTGGCCGCGGAACCAGCGCGGATCCAGGTTCAGGGGCGGCGCCAGCGTCAGGATATGCGGGTTGGCGGCCTCCAGCAGGTGCGGCAGGCAGGCCCGCGCGCAGGCGAAGGTCCCGCGCCCGTTGACCCCCATCATCAGGTCCCAGCGCTTGAGCGGGGTGTCCAGCGTGCCGGTCAGGCTGATGGCGCTGGCGTTGTTGACCAGTATGTCGATTCCGCCGAAGGCCGCCACGGTGCGGGCGACGGCGTCGGCGATCTGGCCCTCGTCCCGGATGTCGCAGGCAATGGCCAGGGCGCGCCCGCCCGCGGCCTCGATCTCGGCGGCGGCGGTGTGGATGGTGCCGGGCAGCGTCGGGTGCGGCTCGGTGGTCTTGGCGACGACGGCCAGGTTGGCGCCGTCGGCCGCAGCGCGCAGCGCGATGGCCTTGCCGATGCCCCGGCTGGCGCCGGTGATGAACAGGGTCTTCCCGTGAAGCGTCCGGACGGCCGTCATCGCCTTCCTCCCTGGCTGCGCCCGCCCCCTTGCCGGCGCGGGCCTTCGTGCGATCCTAGCACAGCTCGCCGCCGCGCGATTCCCGGTGTCCGGGCCGGGGAAGCGCGTCTAGACTGATGGCGGACCTCCATGACGACGGGGACGCGCGTTGCCTGCCCTGGCCCGCCCGCTGCTGTTCCTTCTCCTGCTGCTGCTTCCCGTCCCGGGGCAGGCCCTGGCGCAGGCCGTGGCGCAGCATCTCTTCTTCGAGGCCGTGCCCGCCGACGCCCCCGCCGACGCCCCCTACGAGGCGCGCCACCGGCTGACCGAACGCGCGCGGGACGAGCTGCTTCCCGCCCTGCTGGCCGCCGCGGGGGTGGCGGCGGACGAGGTGTCCGTCGCGCTGCGCGTGGGCGGCTACCAGCGGCGGACCAACCCGTCGCTGCACGGCACGGCGCTCCTGACCGACGAGTCGGCCGACCGGCTGGCCGCCATCCTGGGCTGGGCGCTGCGGCAGGAGAGCGTTCTGGTGGCCGATTTCTCCAGCCCCGACGGGGCGACCGGCTATGCCCTGGTGCGCTTCCCGGACGGCGCCCCGACCCCGGACCTTGCGCAGCGCTTCTTCCTCGCCGCGGCGGAGGTCCACGACGGGCTGGGCGGCGGCTACACCGCCATCGGCGACGGGCTCCTGTTCCTCAACCTGCGCGGCGGCGACGGCCTGCCCTACAGCGGCCTTTCCGACGCCGACTTCACGGCGGCGCTGGAACGCGCGGCGGCGGGCTTCGCCGGCGCCGCCCTGGCCGGGACCGGCCGGGCCGACGCCCGCCTGGTCGAGCCGCCGCAGGACGGACC
>JAEZHQ010000531.1 GCA_023416455.1 Pseudomonadota bacterium
GTCCGCCTCCTCCAGCCGGGCGACCCGCCGGGCCGGGTCGCCGTCGGCCGCGCCGGGGCCGTCCGCCCGCCATTCCGCCCGCCATTCCGCCAGGCAGGCCTGCATCACCGCGCCGTCGCTGACCTGATGCGCCTGGTACAGCGCGGCCTGCGTCACCTCCAGCGCCCGGCCCAGCCGGCCCAGCAGCTCCTCCGCCCCGCTCTGCCAGTCGCCCTGGCCGATGATGCGGGCGGCCGCCTGGGTCACCGCATCGAGCATGGCGGTGCGGCGGGCCAGCTCGGCCTCGCGCCGCTTCAGGGCGGTGATGTCGCTGTGGATGCCGGTGACGCCGCCGTCCTCGGTGCGCGTCTCCGAGACGCGGATCCAGCGCCCGTCGGCCAGCCGCAGCTCGGACGGCCCCTGCGGGTTGCGGTGGGCGGCGGTGGCGCGGCGGATCCACGCCTCGCCGGCCGCCGCGTCGGCGACGCCGGGGTCGATCAGGCCGTGGCGCAGGGCGCGGCGCAGCAGCTCGTGGTAGGGCAGGCCGACCAGCGGCTGGTCGGGCGCCAGCCCGTAGCGTTCCAGGAAGGCGGTGTTGTGGAGATCGAGCCGGTCGTCGGAATCGAACAGCGCAAAGCCGTCGGGCAGCGCCTGGATGGCGTCGCGCAGGCGGGCCTGGAGGCGGACCACCTCGGCCTCCGCGGTCAGGCGCCGGGTGACGTCGGTCCACAGGCAGACGAGGCCGCCGTCGGCGCCCGCGCGCTCCTCCAGCTCCAGCCAGCCGCCGCGGCGGGTCTGGTAGAGCTGCGGGGTGGGTTGCGGAGCGGCGGCCGGCGCCGCGCGGCCGGCCAGCCGCGCGATGCGGCCGGCCTCCGACGGGTCGAGCACGGTGGCGGCGTGGTGCGCCAGAAGGTCGCGGTAGCGCGCACCGGGGGTCAGCCGGGCGGGGTCCGCCGCGAACAGCTCCGCGTAGCGGGGCGTGGCGGCGATCAATCCCCCCTCGGAATCGAAGACCGCGATGCCCGTGCGGATTCCGGCCAGGGCTTGCAGCAGGGCGTCGGACGGGGCCGTCCCGCCGTCGGTCCGGTCCGGCGCCGCGATTGCGCCATCCCACGGCGCTTCCCGCGTGGAATCGACCATGTCCCTCCGTCCCCCCTCTTCCCCATGCCCGTCAGGCACGCGGTGCCGGATCGCGGGTGTCGCCGGACCGGCGGTCGGGGCCGATGGCCGCTGGCGCCGGTGCCGGCCCGCCCGGATCAAGGGCCATCGGTATAAAGGTGAACATCTTTCAAAACCTTTACCATCAAGCAAAAGCCCCTCCCCGGCGGACCGGGAAGGGGCTTTTGCTTGGGTTTGCCGGCGGCGTGCGCCGGCTGCGACGCTAGGTCGCGGACTGGGTCACCGCCTGGCCGAGCGGCGGCGGGCCGGCCGCTTCGGCCGAACCGCTCGCCTGCGGGGCGGCGAGGGCCGCCGGTGCAGCCGGCTCCATCAGCGACACGGCGACGGTGGGGGCCTTCCACTCCAGGCTGTCGAAGGCGCCGCAGTGGCCGCACAGACCGCCCCAGTTGTGGCTGACCGCGTTGCAGGCGGTGCAGGTCCAGGCCGGCTCGCCGGACGCGGTCGCCGCCTGGGCGAGCCAGGCCCGCGCCGCCTCCTCGTCGTTGCGCTCGGCCCGTTCCAGCTCCGCCAGCAGGTGGAGGACCCGGCGCGAGGGCTCAAGCTCCAGCGCCTTGGTCAGGTGGGAGCGCGCCTCGCCCCAGAGCTGGGCGTCGAGCGCGGCGCGGGCCACCGCGACGTTCGACTCGACATGCTGCGGCGCCAGGTTGCGCAGCTTCTCGAACAGCTTCACGCGGGTCAGCGGGTCGTAGCCGCCGATCACCTCGCGGTAGGCGTCGGTCAGGTCCGGGTGCGGATTCAGCCGCCAGCAGCGCTCGATCGCCTTGGCCGCCGGCTTGTGCCGGCCGGCGCGGATCAGCAGGCGGGCGGCCCGGGCCGCCGCCGGGACGAAGCCCGGCGTCAGGTCGTGGGCGGCCTGGGCGTGCGACAGGGCGGCCTCGTTGCGGCCACGCCGCTCCGCCTCGAAGCTGCGTTCCAGCAGCAGGGCGGTGCGGTGGCGGCGCCCCTGGTCGGCGGGGATGGCGCCGGCCTGGACCGCCTGCTGGAGCGTGCCTTCGGCCGCCGCCCAGTCGCCGGCCCGGGCCTCCAGGTCGTAGAGCGTGCCGAGCAGCCAGGGCGTGTTGGGCTGGAGCGCCTGGGCCCGGCGGGCCAGCTGGAGCGCCTCGACGCGGTCGCCGGACTTGATCGCCTGGGTCAGCAGGCCGCGCAGGCCCAGGAAGGCGGTCTCCGGACGGTCGAGCATGGCGGTGAAATACTCCGCCGCCGCCCGGTCGTCGCCCTGGAGCTGGGCGGCCTGGGCCGACAGCAGCATGGTCAGCGGCGGCTCGTTCAGCAGCCCGTCGGCCTTGCGCGCCATCTTGCGCGCGGTCGCCGCGTCGCCGGCGGCGACCGCGACCATGCCGCGGGTCAGCGCCTTGTAGCCGCGCTCGCGGCGGCGCGCCCGAGTGTAGTGGCGCAGTCCCCCCGGGGCGCCGACGACGGCGCGTCCCAGCCGGTACAGGACGGCGGCCAGGACCAGCGCCGCCACCGCGATGAGCACGGCGATGCCGAAGCTCGTCTCGACGGCGTAGCCCTGCCAGTTGATGCTGACGGTGCCCGGCCGGTCGGCCAGCCAGACGGCGATCGCGACGACGACCGCAACCTTGGCGAGGAACCAGAAAGCGCGGATCATTGGCCGGCCCCCGTGGTGCCCGCCGCACCGGCGGCGGTGGAGAGCAGGCCGATGGCGCGTGCGGTCAGCTGCTGGCCGGCCTGATTGGCGGCCAGGCGTGCCCGGGCGTCGGCGATCCAGGGGGCCGCGACCGTGGCCGCGGGACCCGTCAGGG
>JAEZHQ010000532.1 GCA_023416455.1 Pseudomonadota bacterium
CGAACGCCTCCGACCGCCCGTAGCCGAGATTGACGAGGGCCGAGACGGCGTCCGCCATGACCATGTTGTCGGGGCCGCCCGCCGCCGGCGCGCTGGGCGACGCCGTGTCGGCGCTGGTCAACCTCGGCTACGGCCGCTCGGAGGCTTTCGGCGCCGTCGTGGCCGCCGGCCGCAAGCTCGGCGACGGTGCCCCGGTGCCGGAGCTGATCCGCCAGGGATTGAAGGAGCTTAGCCAATGAGTCCCGACCGGGACGCCACGGGATCCGGCCGGCTGGTGCAGCCGGGGCCGGGCGTCGGCGACGCCGCCGAGGCCTCCATCCGCCCGCTGTCGCTGGCCGAGTTCATCGGCCAGCGGCAGGCGCGCGAGAACCTGTCCATCTTCATCCAGGCGGCGCGCGGGCGCGGCGAGGCGCTGGACCATGTCCTGCTGTTCGGCCCGCCGGGGCTGGGCAAGACGACGCTCGCCCAGATCGTGTCGCGGGAGCTGGGGGTGGGCTTCCGCGCCACCTCCGGCCCGGTCATCGCGCGGGCGGGCGACCTCGCGGCGCTGCTGACCAACCTTCAGCCCCACGACGTCCTGTTCATCGACGAGATCCACCGCCTCAACCCCGCCGTGGAGGAGGTGCTCTACCCCGCCATGGAGGACTTCCAGCTCGACCTGATGATCGGGGAGGGGCCGTCGGCGCGGTCGATCCGCATCGACCTGCCGCCCTTCACGCTGGTCGGCGCCACCACCCGCTCGGGCCTGATCACCCGTCCCCTGCGCGAACGCTTCGGCATCCCGGTCCGCCTCCAGTTCTACGAGCCGGACGAGTTGGAGCTGATCGTCCGCCGCGCCGCCGGGGTGCTCGGCATGGCCATCACGCCGGAAGGCGCGCGGGAGATCGCCAACCGCTCGCGCGGCACGCCGCGCGTGGCCGGGCGGCTGCTGCGCCGGGTGCGCGACGTCGCCTCGGTGGCCGGCATGGCGGAGGTGGACGCCCGCATCGCCGACGCCGCCCTGACCCGGCTGGAGGTGGACCGGCTGGGGCTGGACAGCATGGACCGCCGCTATCTGGGAATCATCGCCGGCAACTACGGCGGCGGCCCGGTCGGGGTGGAGACGCTGGGGGCGGCGCTGGGCGAGCAGCGCGACGTGCTGGAGGAGGTGGTCGAGCCCTACCTGATCCAGCAGGGCTTCCTCCAGCGCACCCCGCGCGGGCGCATGCTGACCGACCAGGGGTTCCGCTACCTGGGCCTGAACCCGCCGACGGCGCCGGTCCGCCAGCTCGACCTGCTCGACCGCGCGTCCGGGAACGGCCGGGAGGAGGACGACGATGGCTGAGGCCACCCTGTCCGGCTGGTTCGACGCGGCGGGGCGGCACCGTTTCCCGGTCCGCGTCTATTACGAGGACACCGACGCCGGCGGGCTGGTCTACCACGCCAACTACCTGCGTTTCGCCGAGCGCGCCCGCACGGAGATGCTGCGGCTGCTGGGTTTCCGGCACGGCGGCCTGCTGGAGAGCGCGGGTGTGTCATTTGCGGTACGTCGGGTCGAGATCGATTTTGTCGCTCCCGCCAAGCTTGAGGATACGCTTGAAGTGGAGACGCGAATCACCGATACCGGCGGTGCCTCTTTCGCAGTTGCACAAATTGTTCGCCGCGACGGCCGTGACCTCGCGCGGGCGGATGTGCATCTGGTGACGATCAACCGGGCCGGACGGCCGGCGCGCCTTCCCCGGCCGGTCCGTGAGGTCATCGACGACCTGTACAAAAGGCAGAAGCGAGACTGACAGCGATGGAGCACGCTCTAAACTCCGCCCAGGTGGTCGGGGCCGCGGCCAGGGCCCACGACATCACGATGTGGGGCCTGTTCTGGCAGGCCGACCTGATCGTCAAGATCGTGATGCTGATGCTGTTGGTCGCCTCGGTCTGGTGCTGGGCCATCATCATCGAGAAGCTGATGCGCATCCGCCGCCTCAACGCCCAGGCCGACGCCTTCGAGGAGAGCTTCTGGTCGGGCGGCTCGCTGGACGCGCTGTACGACCGCATCGGCCAGCAGCCCGAGGATCCGATGTCGGCGACCTTTGCCGCCGGCATGCGCGAATGGCGCCACGCCGCCGACCGCGGCATCGGCACGCTGAAGGGGTCGCTCCAGCAGCGGGTCGAGCGCGTCATGGCGGTGACCATCGGCCGCGAGATGATGCGGGCCGAGCGCTACATGACCTTCCTCGCCTCGGTCGGCTCCACCGCCCCCTTCATCGGCCTGTTCGGCACGGTGTGGGGCATCATGAACTCCTTCACCTCGATCGCCTCCTCGGGCAACACCAGCCTCGCCGTCGTCGCCCCCGGCATCGCGGAGGCGCTGTTCGCCACCGCGCTGGGGCTGGTCGCCGCCATTCCCGCCGTCGTCTCCTACAACAAGTTCTCCACCGACCTCGGCCGCTACGCCGACCGGCTGGAGACCTTCGCGGGCGAGTTCTCGGCGATCCTGTCGCGCCACCTCGAGGAGCGGGGAGCCGCCTGACATGGGAGCCCAGCTCGCAGGCAAGGGCGGACACGGGCGCGGCCGGCGCCGCGGCTACCGCGCCATGGCCGAGATCAACATGACGCCCTTCATCGACGTCATGCTGGTGCTGCTCATCGTCTTCATGGTGGCCGCACCGCTGCTCACCGTCGGCGTGCCGGTGGACCTGCCGAAGACCAACGCCGCGCCGCTGGAGGCGCAGAAGGATCCGCTGTTCGTCACCGTGCAGTCCGACGGCCGCGTCTACGTGCAGGAAACCGCGGTCGAGATGGCCAACATGGTGCCGCTGCTGATCGCGGTGACCAACAACAACCCTGAAGCCCGCATCCTGGTGCGCGGCGACGCCAGGATCGCCTACGGCCGCATGCTGGAGGTCATGGGCACCATGAGCGCCGCCGGCTTCAAGAAGGTCGGGCTGGTCGCCGAGATGCCCAGCGGGCCGACCGCGGCCACCCCGCGGGTCGGCGCAACCGCACGCTGAGCCCAAGGCCCGTCCCATGCGCAAACCCTTGATCGCATCGGCAACGCTGCACGTGGCGCTGGTCGCGCTGTTCGTGCTCGGCATGCCGCCCAGCGATCGCAAGCTGGACATCCCGGCCTCCATCCCGATCGAGATCGTGGACATGGGCGAGGTGACCGAGGCTGCGCGCGTCGACAGGGGCGAGCCCACGCCCCAGCCGCCCCGGCCCCCGGTGCCCGAGGCCAAGCC
>JAEZHQ010000545.1 GCA_023416455.1 Pseudomonadota bacterium
CTCCGCCCCAGCCTCCGCTCCGGCCTTCGCCCGCGAGGCGATGCTGGCCGCCGCCGCCGTGCCCCGCGCCGGCGGCGAGGCGGCGGCGACCATCGTGGAGCGCACGCCGCGGGTGATCGCCCGCCTCGGCCGGGTGGTGTCGCCCAACGACGGGCTGGTCGACGTCCTGCGCCTGTCCTTCGACTATGGCGAGGCGGGCGCCCCGTCGGAGGTCGAACCCGACGACCAGCGCCAGTTCGCCCGGGTGGAGGAGCCGGGCGGCCCCGTCTTCGTCCGCCGCGACAGGGCGGTGGAGCAAGCCGCGCTCGACCGGCTCGCCGCCTTCGGCTTCACCCAGGGCCGCATCGAGCCGCCGCGCGGCCAGCTCAACGCCCGGGGAACGCGCGTGCACTGGCTGACCGGCCGCGACGCCGAGGAGCGCTGGGCCGCCTTCCTCGCCGCCGAGGTCCCCGCCCTGGCCGCGGCGGGCTGGGGCGTGGAGGTCGGCGCCGACTTCGGCACCCGGGTGGTCGACCCCGGCGATTCGGTGGCGGTCGCAGTGCGCGACTCCGGGGACGGCTGGTTCGACCTGGATGTCGGGGTCGAGATCGACGGCCAGCGCCGCGCCCTGCTGCCCATCCTGGCGAGCCTGATCGAACGCGGCGGCATGGAGGCGGCCCGCGTCATCGACGGGCGCGCCCACATCGTGCTGGAGGACGGCAACGTGCTGGCGCTGCCGGCCGACCGGGTGGAGCGCCTGCTCAGCGTGCTGGACTCCATGCTGGCCAGCGGCCGGCGGCTGGACGACACGCTCAAGGTGCCGCTCGCCGAGGCCGATTCGCTGCTCGACATCGACGACCTGATCGCCCGGCGCGGCGACGAGACGGCCCGGATCGACGGCTACCTGCGCCGGCTGCGCGAGCAGGAGGCGCCGGCCGACCTCGACCCGCCGCCCGGCTTCCAGGGCACCCTGCGCGACTACCAGCGGGCCGGGCTGGCCTGGATGCAGGGGTTGCGGGCGAACGGGGTGGCGGGAATCCTGGCCGACGACATGGGATTGGGCAAGACCGCCCAGACTCTGGCCCACATCGCCACCGAGCACGCCGCGGGCCGGCTGTCCGCCCCCTGCCTGGTCGTCGTGCCGACCAGCCTGGTGCCCAACTGGGTGGCCGAGGCCGGGCGCTTCACCCCGCACCTGCGGGTGCTGGTGCTGCACGGGCTCGACCGCCACGACAAGCTGGCGGCGGTCGACCGCGCCGACATCGTGGTGACCACCTACGGGGTGGTGGCGCGCGACCTCGACCGGCTGAAGCGGCAGCACTGGCACCTGCTGATCCTCGACGAGGCGCAGGCCATCAAGAACCCGGACGGAAAGGCGACGCGGGCGGTCTGCGCGCTCCAGGCGGGACACCGGCTGTGCCTGTCCGGCACGCCGGTTGAGAACAACCTGGGGGAGCTGTGGAGCCAGTTCGCCTTCCTCATGCCGGGCCTGCTCGGCGACCGCAAGGAGTTCGCCCGCCGCTACCGCACGCCCATCGAGAAGCGCGGCGACGCCACCCGGGCCAAGCTGCTGATGCGCCGCATCCGCCCCTTTCTGCTGCGCCGCACCAAGGAGGCGGTGGCCCGGGAGCTGCCGCCCAAGACCGAGGTCGTGGTCCGCATCGAGCTGGAGCGGGAGCAGCGCGACCTCTACGAGACCATCCGGCTGTCGGTGAGCGAGACGGTGCGCGCCGCGCTGGCCGCCAGCGGCCTGTCGCGCAACGCCATCACCGTCATCGACGCCCTGCTGAAGCTGCGCCAGGTCTGCTGCGACCCGCGGCTGGTCAAGCTCCCGGCCGCCGCCGCGGTGCGCGAGAGCGCCAAGCTCCAGGCCCTGGCCGACATGGTCGAGGAGATGGTCCCGGAAGGGCGCCGCATCTTGATCTTCTCGCAGTTCACCACCATGCTGGACCTCATCAAGGTCCGGCTGGAGGAGGCGGGGATCCCCTATGTGGAGCTGACCGGCCGCACGCTCGACCGCGCGCTTCCGGTGAACCGCTTCCAGAACCGCGAGGTGCCGGTGTTCCTGATCAGCCTGAAGGCCGGCGGGCGCGGGCTGAACCTGACGGCGGCGGACACCGTCATCCACTACGATCCCTGGTGGAACCCGGCGGTGGAGGACCAAGCGACCGATCGTGCCTACCGCATCGGCCAGGACAAGCCGGTCTTCGTCTACAAGCTCATCGCCGCCGACACGGTGGAGGAACGCATCCTCGACCTTCAGCGCCGCAAGGGCAGCCTGTCGGACGCGACCATCGAGGGCACCGGGCTGATCAGTGCGCTGGACGGCGGCGACATCGACTATCTGCTGGGTAGGGACGGGGGTTGACGCCATCCTCGGGAGTACCGCGCCATTTGGGGCTGGCCGCCGCGGCGATCCGGTATAGTTGTTGAGGCCGGGGGCTCGCGGGCTTCCCCGTGCAAGGGGTGCCGGACGACGGATTTCCCGGACAGGGGAGGGGCCATGGCTTCGATGCAGCGGGACGCCGCCCGCGAACCGGAACGGCTCATCGGCGCGTGGCACGAGGCCGCGGCCGAGGCTAGGCGGTGGCGCGACGACTCCGATCGCGCGGCCGCCCTCAAGGCCGCCCGCAACCGCCTGCACCGGCCGGCGGCCCCGGCTCCCCGGCTTCCCGGGCAAATCCTCGCCGACGGGTTGCGCACCGCCCGCGCCGCGCTGGCCCAGGCGGTGGCGGAGCCGGACGGCGGGGACGCCCGCGCCGCCGCCTACGCGGAGGTCAAGCGGTGGGAGCCCGGCCTGTTCGGCTACAGCGAGACCCAGCGCTCCACCGCCTGCAAGATCGCCGCCGCGGAGGCCGACCTTGCCCGCTGCGACGCCCAGGAACGGGCGGAAGCCTACGCGCTGCTGCGCGCCTTCCGCGATGCCCAGGACCGCGCCCGCGCCGCCGCCCGCGCGGTGTGGGCGTGGCCGTCGCTGCTCAGAGGGCCGGACCGGATTGTCCGTTCCGCCCGCAGTGCCCCGGCGTGCCGTCGCAGGCTGTCCAGCCCATGCGGGTGCGTGATGCGGATGCCC
>JAEZHQ010000044.1 GCA_023416455.1 Pseudomonadota bacterium
CACAGGTCGGAAGGGTCCGGAAATGGCATCAGTCGTGCGTGCGGATGAAGGCGCGGACCGCCGGCATGATGTCCTGGCGCCAGCGCCGGCCGTTGAAGATGCCGTAATGGCCGACGCCCTTCTGGTAATGGCGGGCGCGCATGCCCTCGGGCAGCGACGCGCAGAGCCGGTGCGCCGCTTCGGTCTGGCCGGGGGCGGAGATGTCGTCCAGTTCGCCCTCCACCGTCATCAGCGCGGTGCGGGCGATCGCCGCGGGCTCCACCTTGCGGCCGCGCGAGACCATGGTGCCGTTGGCCAGGGCGTGCTTCTGGAACACCGTCTCGATGGTCTGGAGGTAGAACTCCGCCGACAGGTCCATGACCGACAGGTATTCGTCGTAGAAGCGGCGGTGCTGCTCGGCGGAGTCGCCGTCGCCCTTCACGAGGTGGCGGAACAGCCCGAGATGCTCCCCGATGTGGCGATCCAGATGCATGGACATGAAGCCGGAGAGCTGGATGAAGCCCGGGTAGACCCGGCGGAAGCCGCCCGGGTAATAGGCCGGCACCGTGGTGATGACGGTCCGCTCGAACCAGGACAGCGGGCGCGTGCCGGCCAGCTTCACCGGGACGGTGGGGTTGGCCATCGGGTCGATGGGGCCGCCCATCAGCGTCATGCTGCGCGCCTGCACCGGCTCGTCGGCCGCCGCCATCAGCGCCACCGCGGCCATCACCGGCACCGCCGGCTGGCACACCGCGATGACATGGGTCTGCGGCCCCAGGAAGCGGATGAAGTCGGCGACCGTGTCGATGTAGTCGTCCAGGTCGAAACGCCCGCGGGCCAGCGGCACCAGCCGGGCGTCGATCCAGTCGGTGACGAAGACGTCGTGGTCGTCCAGCAGGGCGGCGACCGTGCCGCGCAGCAGGGTGGCGTGGTGCCCCGACATCGGCGCGACCAGCAGCACGCGCGGCTGCGCCGGTGTGCCCTCCGGCTTGGCAAAATGCAGGAGGTTGCAGAAGGGCTTCTCCAGGGCCACCCGTTCGGCGACGGCGACGGTCTCCCCGCCGACCCGGGCCGTCTTCAGCCCGAAGGCCGGCTTGGGGAAGCGGCGGGTCGTGCGCTCCACCAGTTCGGCGCTGGCCGCGACGGCCCGTCCGAGCCGGGTGTAGGACACCGGGCTGAACGGGTTCTGAAAGGTGTGCTGGGCCGCCTCGGCCAGCAGGCGCATCGGGCGGAGGGCCGCATGCTGGAGATCGTAGAGATGGTAAAGCAACGGGACCTCGCTGGAACGGTTGATCCCTGCCTGATCCCGAAAGGATGGAAGGGATATCGTTTGGCCGTATGACTAGCGATTAGATTGGACGGGCTATGACCTATGGGTCAATAGCCGAAGGAGCCCTTTCGCCCCCTCCGGCCGGAGAAACGGCCGGAACGGCCCCCATGGCCACGCAGGGCTGGGCTGCGCCGCAAGCAGGGCCGGTGTGCCGGCGCGCGGGCGCACGCGCCGCCGGCGGCGGCACGCCCCGCGTCCGGTCCTGGCGTGGGAAGCCGGTCAGGGGACCGCGACGGTCGCGCGCACCGGAAGGTGGTCGGACGCGCGGCGGGTCAGCACCGTGCGCACCACCTCGTAGGCCGGGATGGTCAGCCCGCCGTTCACGTAGATGCGGTCGAGCCGCAGGGTCGGCATGCGCGCGTGGAAGCTGCGCGGGCTGGCCCAGTCCGGAAAGGCCTGGGCCAGCCGCTTCAGACGCGGCGAGTTGGGCGCCCATTCGTTGAGATCGCCCATGAAGAGGGTCGGCAGCTCCGGCTCCTCCGCCACCAGATCGACGATGCGGCCGATCTGCTTGGCGCGCTCCCACGGGTCGAGGCCGAGATGGGCGACGATGATGCGCACCGGCCGGCCCTGCACCTCGACCAGCGTGTCGATTCCGCCGCGCGGCTCGCGGCGGCCCACGCTGAGGTCGATGGGGGTGCTCCGCAGCACCGGCAGCCGGGTCAGCAGCGCGTTGCCGTAATGGGCGCGCTCGTTGTGCTTGGTCGGGCCGGCGTGGGCGGCCAGGCCGGTGGCCTTCTCCAGGAAGGCGAACTGGTCGAGCCCGGCCTCGCCGCGGTGGTGCCAGCCGACCTCCTGGAGGCCGATGAGGTCGACGTCGAGATCCTTGATGACCTGGGCGATGCGGTCGGGCGCGAAGCGCGCGTCCAGCCCGACGCAGCTGTGGATGTTCCAGGTCGCCACGCGCAGCGCCGCCATGCCGTCGGGGACCGGCTCCATGCGCCCGTCGGGGCGGCGCCTCGGGCGGCGCGCGCGGGCGGCGCGCAACGCGGCGGCGATCCGCTCGACGCGCTCTCGGCTGAATCGGATCACGGCTTCCTGCTCCCCTTCATCCTGCTCATCAGCGTGTTCCCGATCCAGCCCAGCCCCAGCGCCACCGCCGCCAGCCCGGCCAGCAACGCCGTGTCCGCCGCCGTCGGCGCCCGCAACGTCCGCTCAAGCTGGTGGCCGAGAAGGTTGAAGGCAAGGATTCCCGGCGCCATGCCCAGCATGGTCCCGATCAGGTAGTCAAGGAAGCGGATCCGGGAGGCGCCGGCAACCAGATTGACAACCGTGAAGGGCGCCACCGGCACCGCGCGCAGGCCGGCGACGGCGAACACCCCGCTGGCCCCCAGCCGCTTGCTGACCCGCCGCACCAGCGGCCCGCCGTAGCGCTCGACCGGCCCGCGCCCGAGGCAGCGGCCGACCCAGAACAGCGCGGCGGCCGAGGCCAGCGCCCCGGCCATGGCGGTGGGGATGCCCCACAGCGGGCCGAGCGCGATGGCCGTGGCGGCGACCAGCAGCATCACCGGGGCCATCACGAAGCCGCCCGCCACATAGAGCAAAACCAGCCACAGCGGGCCGAGCGGCCGCTCGCGCAGCCCGCCGACGACCTCCAGCGCGCCGTCCAGGGTCGCCCACCCCCCCAGACCACCGTGGCGCAACAGGCCCCAGAGCAGGCCGGCCAGCAGCAGCGCCGCCAGCAGGGCCGGACCGTGGCGGCGGATGCGCGAGGGCCGTGGCGGCCGGAGGGGACGTGGTGTGGAGGGGCCGCCGGAGGGCGGGGGGACGGGCATCGGGCTGCCGGCGCGAAGGTTGGGCACGGGGCAAGAAGGACAACACGCGGGGGGCCGGTCCCTCCCCCGCGCCACCCCGGAAGGTGAAATTCCATTGCCCGGGCGGCATCAACCTGCGTACCGTCGGGGCCACCCCCTATGGCCGATCCCCGCCATCCCGACCGCCGTGACCCCGCCGCCCCGCCGATGCTGAGCTTCGCCGCCCGCCGGATCGCCGCCACCGCGCCAGCCCTGCTGACCCTCCTCCTGCTGGCCGCCGGCGCGGCGGCGGCGGGGGGCGACTGGGCCGGCGCGCTGGCCGGGGC
>JAEZHQ010000367.1 GCA_023416455.1 Pseudomonadota bacterium
CGAGCTTCGACATCGACGGCGATCTGGTCCGCAAGCTGGCGGATCTCCTGCGTGAGACGGGCTTGAGCGAGATCGAGTTCGCCGAGGGCGAGAAGCGCATCCGCGTCACCCGCCCGACCGCCGCCCAGGCGGTCGCCGTGCACGCGCCGCTCCCCGTTCCGGCGGCGGCCCCGGCGGTCGCGGCCGCCCCGGCGGGCCGGCCGGCCAACCATCCGGGCGCGGTGACCTCGCCGATGGTCGGCACCGCCTACGCCGCACCCGAGCCGGGTGCTCCGCCCTTCGTGCGCGTCGGCGACACGGTCAAGGCCGGCCAGACCGTCCTCATCATCGAGGCCATGAAGGTCATGAACCCCATCAAGGCCCCGCGGGGCGGCACGGTGACGGAGATCATGATTTCCGACAGCCAGCCGGTGGAGTTCGGCGAAGTCCTTCTGATCATCGAGTGAGCGGGGAGCCTCCCTTGGCGATGTTCGAAAAGGTCTTGATCGCGAACCGCGGCGAGATCGCCCTGCGCATCCACCGCGCCTGCCGCGAGATGGGCATCCAGACGGTGGCGGTGCATTCCACCGCCGACGCCGACGCCATGCACGTCCGCCTCGCCGACGAGAGCGTGTGCATCGGGCCGGCCTCGGCCCGCGAGAGCTACCTCAACATCCCGGCGATCCTGTCCGCCGCGGCGATCACCGGGGCGGACGCCATCCACCCCGGCATCGGCTTCCTGGCCGAGAACGCCCAGTTCGCCGAGATGGTGGAGGAGCACGGCTTCACCTTCATCGGCCCGACGGCGGATCACATCCGCATCATGGGCGACAAGGTGACGGCCAAGAAGACGGTGATGGATCTCGGCCTGCCCGTGGTTCCCGGCTCCGACGGGCCGGTGGCGACGCTGGACGAGGCGGCGCACGTCGCCCGCGACATCGGCTACCCGGTTCTGATCAAGGCGGCGGCCGGCGGCGGCGGCAAGGGCATGAAGGTGGCCCGCAACCCCGAGCAGCTGGCCGAAGCCTACCAGCTCGCCCGCGGCGAGGCGCGCGCCGCCTTCGGCAACGACGAGGTCTACATCGAGAAGTATCTCGCCCGGCCGCGCCACATCGAAATCCAGCTGCTGGGCGACATGCACGGCAACTGCGTCCATTTCGGCGAGCGCGACTGCTCGGTTCAGCGCCGCCACCAGAAGGTCATCGAGGAAGCGCCGAGCCCGGCGCTGAACACCGCCCAGCGCGACTTCATCGGGGCGCTGGCCGCCCGCACCACCGCAGCCATCGGCTACCGCGGCGTCGGCACCATGGAGTTCCTCTACGAGGACGGGCAGTTCTACTTCATCGAGATGAACACCCGCCTCCAGGTCGAGCACACCATCACCGAGATGATCACCGGCATCGACCTGGTGCGCGAGCAGATCCGGGTGGCAACCGGGGCTCCGCTCGGCTACACCCAGGCCGACATCCGCTTCCAGGGCCATTCCATCGAGTGCCGGGTGAACGCGGAGAACCCGCAGACCTTCATCCCGTCACCGGGCCGGATCGATGGTTACCACGCGCCGGGCGGCCTCGGCGTGCGCGTCGACTCCGCGCTCTACGACGGCTACCGCGTGCCGCCCCACTACGACAGCCTGATCGCCAAGCTGGTGGTGCACGGCACCACCCGCAACGAGTGCCTGATGCGCCTGCGCCGCACCATCGAGGAGTATGTGATCGGCGGTGTCGACACCACGCTGCCCCTGCACCAGCGCATCATCGCCCAGCAGGCCTTCATCGACGGCAACTACGACATCCACTGGCTCGAACAGCTGATGGCCAGGAAGTAGGCGCCGCCCGTCCCTCCCCGCCCGCCCGCGCGATCCGGGGAGGGGGGCGCGGACGCCGCCCGCTGTCCGCATCAGCCCGGCTTGAGGACAACCTTCATGCAGTCGTCCCGCTTCTCGTTGAAGATTGCGTAGGCTTGCGGCGCCTCGTCCAGGGGCAGCCGGTGGGTGATGATGACGGTGGGGTCGATCTCACCCTTCTCGATCCGCTCCAGAAGCGGGCGCATGTAGCGCTGGACGTGCGTCTGGCCGGTCTTGATGGTCAGCGAGCGGTTCATGACCGATCCCATGGGAAACTTGTCGATCAGGCCGCTGTAGACCCCCGGCACCGACACCGTGCCGCCGTTGCGGCAGGCCATGATCGCCTGGCGGAGCGCGACCGTGCGGTCGGTCTCCAGCATCATCGCCTGCTTCACCCGGTCATAGGCGCCGACCACGCCCATCCCGTGCGCTTCCATGCCGACCGCGTCGATGACGGAGTCGGGGCCGCGGCCGCCGGTCATCTCCTTCAGCGCATCGTGGACGTCGGCCTCGGCGTAGTTCAGCGTCTCCGCTCCGCAGGTCTCGCGCGCCATGCGCAGCCGGTAGGGGAAGCGGTCGATGGCGATGACCCGCTCGGCCCCCAGCAGGAAGGCGCTCCGGATGGCGAACAGCCCGACCGGGCCGCAGCCCCACACCGCGATGGTGTCGCCCGGCGTGATGCCGCACTGCTCGGCCGCCATGTAGCCGGTGGGAAGGATGTCCGACAGGAACAGCACCTGCTCGTCCTCCATGCCGTCGGGGACCTTGAGCGGCCCGACGTCGGCGTAGGGCACCCGCACATACTCGGCCTGCCCGCCGGGATAGCCGCCCAGCAGGTGCGAATAGCCGAAGATCCCCGCCGGGGAATGGCCCCACAGCTCCTCCGCCATGCCCGCGTTGGGGTTGGAGTTCTCGCAGACCGAGAACAGCGCCCTCTGGCAGGACAGGCAGCTCCCGCAGGCGATGGGGAAGGGGACGACCACGCGGTCGCCGGCCTTCAGCGTCCGCACCGCCGAACCGACCTCGACGATCTCGCCCATGAACTCGTGGCCCAGGATGTCGCCGGGCTGCATGGCCGGGTTGAAGCCGTTGTAGAGGTGGAGGTCGGAGCCGCAGATGGCCGTCGAGGTGACGCGCAGGATGGCGTCCTGCGGGGTCAGGATGCGGGGATCGGGCACCCGCTCGACCCGCATGTCGTGCTTGCCGTACCAGCAGGTGGCTTTCATGGCCGGCCTCCTTCCGCGCGCCGGACGCCGTCGCCGGCCGGCAGGGGCTGCGCCGGGTGGGTCAGGGCCAGCGAGCCCTCCGCCACGGTGACCTCGCCGGTTTCCAGCACCTGCTTGAGACGGCGCAGATCCTCGCGCATCTGCGTCTGCGGCTCCTCGCCGAACAGCCGGGCGGCCAGGGAAACGACGGCCCCGCCCGGCGGGCTGTACAGCATCTCCACCCGCAGCACCGTGCCGCGCCCACCCGGCGCCGCGTCGAAGCGCACCTCGCCGCGGTTGTCCACGTCGGCCCCTTCGAGGGAGCGCCAGGCAATGCGCTCGCCGGGCCGCTCGTCGGTGATCTCGGCATCCCAGGACACGGTGCCGCCGGCGGGCGCCTTGGCCGTCCAGCGCGACCGCCGCCCGTCGCCGTCGAGCGGCTCGACGCGCTCCAGGTGGTTCATGAAGCGGGGCAGGTTCCGGAAGTCCCGCCAGAAGGCGTGGATCTCCGCGGCCGGGCGGTTGATGGTCACGCTCTGCCGGACATGGATGTCGCGCCGCCAGGGCAGGTGGACGGCTCCGTCCGCCGGTTGGCCCAGCCGCTGGCTGCACAGCACGTCCAGCGCCGCGATGCCGGCCACGGCGGCGGCGGCGGCGGCGATCCGCGTCGGCCGGGCCTCCTCGGAGCGCAGGTTGCCGGCGAGGAAGGCGAGGTCCATCACGTCGCCCCCGACGCGCCCCCACATCCAGCCGGCCTCGCCGGGCCGGGCCAGGATGCCGACCCCGTTGGCGATCTCACGCAAGCCGAAGGCGCGCAGCGTGCGGCGGTTGGTGTCGTCGTCGGGGACGCCGATCATGCGCGCCACCCGGTCCGGTGCGGCGACCTCCGCAAGGCCGATGCCGATGCTGAGCCACCCCAGCCCGCGGGAAAGCCGCCCGTCCTGGCCGCCGCCCTCCTCCGACCATCGCCCGCGGTCCGAGCCGCGGCTGTGCCTCGTGTCCTGCACCACCATCCTTCAGCCTCCATGACGCCGCTCGGTCGAGCCGGCCGTTGCGGGGGATACCCGATCAACGGCTCAACCGCCGGAAACCCGCGGCGTTCCTGGCCGGCGTGGCGTGGAGGGCGTGGCGTGGAGGGCGTGGCGTGAAGGGCGTCAGGGGGCGGCGGCCAGCGTCGCGTCGCGGCGGCAGCGGTCGACGACCTTGGCGCCGCAGGGCATGAAGGCGAGATCCTTGTCGAGGCACAGGCGCACCTCCGTCACCGCGCGCTTGGAGCAGATGACGGCGATCGACTCGGGCTCCAGCCCGGGGTTGGCCCGGATGAACAGCCGCTCGACCTCGCCGGCCGGCACCGACAGGCCGTCGCCGGGGACCTTCAGCGCCTCGGGCATCGTCACACGGGCGTAAGCCGCGCGCAGGCGGGCGAAGTAGTCGGCGGCGGCGAGGCCGCTGCAGGTGCCGTGCTTGCGCCACTGGTGCCGGATCAGCCCGGCGCTGGGCATGACCGGAAGCGTCTGCTCGACGACCTCCCTCGGCACGCTGCGCTCGCGCGAGCAGTTGGCCGGATAGCCCCCGTCCCGGTACTGCGGCCACAGGCCGTGCACGATGAAGCCGAAGCGGCGGTCCACGCCGCACTGCTCGGGATCGGCCTCGTCCTTGGCCCGGGCGCAATGGCTGGGGGACCAGGACAGGCTCAGCACGTAATAGTCGAAGGCGCCCGGCTCCGCCCGGTGCTGGGCCGACGCCGGGCCGCACCAGGAGAGCAGCAGGGCGAAGCCGGCGGCGACGGCGGTTGAAAGCTTCCCCATGGCGACTCTCCGGATCGGGCGGCGATGGCGCGTCGCATAGCATTTCGGAGTAGGGGCGACAACCCCGGGCCATCCGCCGAAGGGGCGGGCCGACATCGCTGTTGCGGCGCTCCGGGGGCGCACGGTTATAGTGCAGGGGATGATCGAGCTGTCCGCCCCCCTGCTCCTGCGTGCTTACGCCGCCGGCATCTTTCCGATGGCCGAGAGCGCCGAGTCGGAGGATCTCTACTGGTTCGACCCGGAACGGCGGGGCATCCTGCCGCTCGACGCCTTCCATGTTCCGCGCAAGCTGCGCCGGACGGTGCGCCGGCGCCCCTTCGAGCTGCGCTTCGACACCGCCTTCCGGGCCGTGGTGGATGCCTGCGCGGAGCCCACCGCCGACCGCCCGAAGACCTGGATCAACGCCGAGATCCGGCGCCTCTACGCCGAGCTGCACGACACCGGATTCGCGCACAGCGTGGAATGCTGGCGCGACGGCCGCCTGGTCGGCGGGCTCTACGGGGTGTCGCTGGGTGGCGCCTATTTCGGGGAGAGCATGTTCAGCCGCGAGACCGACGCCAGCAAGGTGGCGCTGGTGCATCTGGTGGCGCGGCTGAAGGCGGGCGGCTACCAGCTGCTCGACACGCAGTTCGTGACCGAGCATCTGAGCCGGTTCGGCGCGCTGGAGATCCCGCGCAGCGACTACCGCCGCCGCCTGGCCGCCGCCCTGGCGGCGCCGGCCGACTTCCGCGCGGTGGATCAGGAGCGGGCGCTGGCGGCGCTGCTGGGCGCGGCCGAGGACGCGTGAGCGCGCCGTCTCCTTCCGGCCCACACATGTGGGGGAGGGCCAGACCGGGGGCGGAAAAGGACGGCCGTCAGGGGCGTCCGACGCCACCCTACTTTCGAAACGGCATCATTCGCCCGAGCAGGACAGCACCCACACGTCGTAGATCGCGTGCTCCATGGCCGACAGCGCCGGGCTGGAGGCGAACATCCAGCCGCTGAACACCGCCTCCGCCTGCTCGCCCGGCTTGTTCTCGACAACCTCCAGGAAGGCGGCCGCTTCGGGCGGCTCGACCGGCGGGTTCTCCTTGCAGGCGCGCAAGGTGATGCGCAGGCTGCCGAACAGCTTGGTCTCGCCGACCCCGACCGTGAAGGTGGAGGTGCGGGCGGTGATCTTGTCCAGCCCCTGGAGCTTGGCGGCCGGTCGGCTGACCATCTGGTCGGGCACCGGGGCCGCGCCCGGCGGCGCCGGTGCCAGCAGAAGCGCGGCCGCGAAGGCCGCGCCGGGAAGGCTCTTGCCCAGAAAACTCTTGAGGATCGTCACGTCGGATCGCTTCCGTGCTGTCGAACGGCGCGGGGGAACCCCGCCTGCCTTCTAGCCCGGAAGCGGCCGCGCGTCTACTGGGAGGCGCCGGTGGCGTTGCTGTCCTCGACCGTGTCGACCGCCGCCCCGGCTCCGGCCCCCGCGGCGGCGCCGACCACGGCGCCGACCGGGCCGCCGACCACGGCGCCCGCGGCGACGCCGCCCAGCGCCCCGCTGCCCGCCTTCTCCTCCATGGTGTTGCCGCAGGCGGTGAGCAGAAGTCCGAGGCCCAAGGTCACCAGAACACGCGCACGCATCTCTGTTCCTCCTGTCTTGCTCGAATTGCGGAGGTAACGGTGGCGTGACCGGTTGGTTCCGGCGCGGCCCTGCGGGCCGGCGCCGTCAGGACGACAGGACCGCGGAGAAGCGCAACCGGACATAGTCGGCGGTCCAGCCGCCGTCGGCGCCGCGCAGCGTCGGGGCCAGCGCCCCGGTCACCTCGGCCAGGCAGGCCGGGCGCTCCTCCTCGGGCAGGCGGTTCAGGAAGCTCTGCGCGAAGGTGGCGAGCCAGCCGGCCATGTCGGTCGGCAACGGAGTCGGACGGGGGATGAGGGCGATGCTGGCAACCGTGAAGCCGGCCCGCTCCAGCCGCGCGCGATACTCCTCCGGCGTCGGAAAGTACCAGGGGTTGGCGGCGGCGCCGTCCAGTCCGCGGCGATCCAGGGCGGCGGTCAGCGCCGCCACGATTCCGGCGACGTTGCCGGCCCCGCCGAACTCCCCGACGAAGCGCCCGCCGGGCTTGAGCGCGCGCGCCACGCCGGCCAGAACGGCGTCGGGGCGGGTCATCCAGTGCAGCGCGGCGTTGGAGAAGACCGCGTCGAAGCCGGCCCCGACGTCCAGA
The DNA here is from genome assembly GCA_023416455.1 of Pseudomonadota bacterium. GTDB lineage: Bacteria > Pseudomonadota > Alphaproteobacteria > Azospirillales > Azospirillaceae > Azospirillum. The sequence goes on from JAEZHQ010000367.1 coordinate 7,025, forward strand.
GCATGGGCGTCCCCGACCCGCGCGTCGAGCCCGCGCGCCCGCGCCGCGGCGACGAACTCCGGGCTGGCGTCCACCCCCACCACCGCGCAGCCGGCCTCGGCGAGCCGCGCCGTCAGCGTTCCTTCGCCGCAGCCGAGGTCGAGGATGCGCTCGCCCGGCCGCGGCGCCAGCAACTCCAGCACCGGCATGCCGAGGTCGGGGACGAAGCCGGCGTGCCGCCGGTAGCCGCCGGCTTCCCAGCGCTGGCCGGTTCCGTTCGGGGAGGGGGTGGTCGTCATGGCCGGACTCCTCGGACGCGGCTCCGGTCCGCCCGCGTCCCGCTCCGCCGGCGTCCGATGGGGGCCACCGAACGCCGCCGGCTTTACATCTTCGGGTTCTCGCCGCCCTGGCCGTCGGGCTTGCTGCTCATGTTCTGCAACGAGAAGATCACCTGCCCCAGCAACTGCTCGATGCCGGGGGTGCTCTGCGTGTACTCGACGCGGCCGTTCGGCTTGATCATCTCCGACTCGCCGCCCGGCTCCAGGGACAGGTACTTGCCGCCGAGCAGGCTTTCCGACGCGATGACCGCCGCGGTGTCCGTGGGCAGCTTGATGTCCGGGTGGATCGACATGTGGGCCACCGCCTGGTAGCTCTTCGGGTCGAGCGTCAGCGCGGTGACCGAGCCCACCTTCACGCCGCTGATGCGCACGTCGGCGCCGCTTTGCAGGCCGGAGATGCTGGAGAAGTTGGCGGTGATCTCATAGCCGTCCACCTTGCGCAGGTCGGCGCTGGTGTAGGCGAAGGCGAGGAAAAAACCGGCTACGGCGAGGACGACCCCGCCGAGCACGGTCTCGATCACATTGCGGCGCATCACATCTTCCTATCGGAACGGCCGTCCGTATCAGCCCGGCGTCCAGGGCTCATAGTCGCCGGTGGCGCGCACGCGCCGTCCGCCGGCGTACTGATGCCCCGGCGGCCGGTAGGCCTGGGCCGATCCCGACAGGTTGGGGATATGCTCCTGTTGCCACGGCTTGTGGTAGGGGCTGGTCTTTTCCGGCAGCGGATCCTTGGTGGTGTGGTGCAGCCAGGCATGCCATTCCGGCGGGACCTTGGAGGCGTCCGGCTCGCCGGCATAGAGCACCCAGCGGCGCTCCCTGGCGCCTTGCCGGGCGTTCCTGTCGCGGTAGTAGATGTTGCCGAAGCGGTCGGAGCCGACCTTCTCGCCCCGGCGCCAGGTCACAAACCGGATGTGGATGTTGGCCATCCGCGTGAACAGTGAAATCTTCTCGGTCATCGTCGCTCGCGGTCGCAGGGCTGGCCGGCTCTTCGGATCGGCCGGACTAACGCGGCCGGCACTATGACACCGGGATGGCCGCTCGTCCACAGGCTGTGTGATGCCTTTCCCGCGCTCGTTCCCGACGGCGCCTTGCGCAGCGATGCGCGATCGGGTGAACGGCCGGCGGCTCAGGCACCGCGGCGCTCGGTCAGCAGCAGGCGCAGCGCGAAGCCCAGGAAGAGCACCCCGGCGATCCCGTCCAGCGCCGCCTTGACGCGGGCGCTGCCCAGCACCCGCCGCGCCGCCCCGGCGCTCAGCGCCGTCACCCCCAGCAGATAGGCGCAGCCCATGCCGGCGAGGATGGCGCCGAGGACGAAGGTCTGCACCGCCACATGCCCCAGCGCCGGCGCCACGAACTGTGGCACGAAGGCGAGATAGAACAGGATGACCTTCGGGTTCAGCAGGTTGGTCAGCAGGGCCTGGATGAAGACGCGCCGCGCCGGGGCCGAGTCGGCGGCGGGCGGTGCCGGTGCGTCGCCGTTGCGGGCGGCGACGGCGCTCCACAGGGCCCGCGCGCCGATCCAGCCGAGATAGGCGCCGCCGGCGTAGCGCAGCAGGTCGAACAAGGCCGGGGAGGCGGCGATCAGGGCGGAGATGCCGGCGGCGGCGAGCAGGGCGTGCAGGATGTTGCCGACGGTGATGCCGGCGGTGGCGACCACCCCGGCGTCGCGCCCGTCGGTGATGCTGCGCGACAGCACCAGCAGCGAGTCCGGCCCCGGCGCCAGGGTCAGGACGGTGGCGGCGACCAGATAGAGCTGCACGAGATGCGGGTCGAGGGGCAGGGGCATGGGCGTCATCCTCGGGCGCGGTCCAGGGGGGCCGGCCGGCCGCTCTCAGTCGGGCCAGCGCCGGTGCAGCCACAGCCATTCGGCCGGGCGTTCGCGAATCCATTGCTCCAGCAGCGCGTTCAGGCGCTCCATCAAAATTCGCACGTCAGCGTTGCGGTCGCCGCTGTCCGGCGGCTCCATCGGCGGCAGCACGGTGATGCGGAAGCGGGCGCCGTCCAGCCGCTCGATGCGGGCGGGGCACAGCGGGATGCCGAAGCGCAGCGCGAGCTGGGCCGCCGCGGGCGCCGTCATGGCGTCGCGGCCGAAAAAGGGGACGGGGATGCCGTCGTTCATCTTCTGGTCGATCAGCAGGCCGGCGTGGCCGTTCCGGGCGAGATGACGGACCAGCGCGCGCGCGCCCTCCTGGCCCTTGGGGATGTGGGTGCCGGAGGCCGCCCCGCGCAGCCCGACCAGCAGGCGCGCCACCCGGGGGTTGTTCGGGGCGCGGTAGACCAGCGCCAGCTCGATCCCCATCTTGCGCGCGACGACCGACGGCACCTCCCAGTTGGCGCAATGGCCGGACACCAGGATGCCGGCCCGGCCGTCGTCGCGCATGGCCTGGATGTGCTCCGCACCGGTGACCTCGACCCGCCCGCCGGGGCCGCCGATGGAGTCGAGATGCGGGTACTCCGCCATGACCCGGCCGAGATTGTCCCACATGCCGCGGATGACGGCCGCGATCTCGGCGTCGGACTTTTCCGGGAAGGCGCGCTCCAGGTTGCGCCGCGCCCGCCGTGTGCCGGGCAGGAAGGGGCCGACCGTGCGTCCGATCCAGGCGCCGAGGGACGAGGCGGCATCGACCGGCAGCGCGCGGAACAGGGCGCAGGCGGCCAGGGCGAGCAGCGCCTCCAGCGGATGGGCGACGCGGCGGGTCAGCCATCGCGCCAGCGGGCTACGCGGATTCGCCATGCGGTCCTCCCGGTGGCAGCAGTCGGTCGAGCAGGGGGGTGAGCGCGGCCGGATCCCGCCACACCGCGCGCACCGGCACCACGCGGATCCGCGCGCGGTCCTCCCCGCCCAGCCGCACGGCGTCCTTGGCGGTGGTCACCGGCAGAGCGTCCAGGGCCGCGGCGCGGGCCAGCAGGGCGGCGATCTCGGCCCGCCGGTAGGGGTGGTGGTCGGCGAAGCCGATCCGCTCGACGACGCGGGCACCCAACGCCTCCAGCGTGGCGAAGAACTTCCCGGGGCGGCCGATGCCGGCGAAGGCCAGCACCCGGCGGCCGGCCAGGTCCCGGGCCTCCGGGGCCGGCTCCAGCCGGGCGTGCAGCACCGGCC
>JAEZHQ010000244.1 GCA_023416455.1 Pseudomonadota bacterium
CGAACCGCTGCATGCGGATCTCCTGTAGCACCCCCGTCCGGCCCATCCGCCCCCCCATCTTTGGAGCGAGTCTAAAACCGGACAGATCACATGCTACAAATCCCGGACACATCACATGTTAGCGACACCGGGCGATGCGCAAACCAGATGCGCAGGCCGGACGGGAGGGCCGGACGGGCGTTTTCGGGGTACCCCCGCGGAGGCTGAGGCCGGGCGGCCGGGGGAAGCACGGGTCCGGACGACCGGCCTCCGCCTCCGCGAGGATCACGGCTTTGGGGGTAGGGGTAGGGGTTGGGACGGCGCGTCACACGGTCAGGTAGCGCCGGACCTCGCTCTCCACCAGGCCGGCGCGGCTGCCGGCCAGCATGACCTCGCCGCGCTCCATCACCGCCCAGTCGTCGGCGAGGTCGCGGGCGAACTCGAAATACTGCTCGACCAGCAGGATGGCCATGCCGCCCTTGTCGCGCAGATAGGCGATGGCGCGGCCGATGTCCTTGATGATGGAGGGCTGGATGCCCTCGGTCGGCTCGTCCAGGACGAGCAGGCGCGGCCGGGTCACCAGCGCCCGCCCGATGGCGAGCTGCTGCTGCTGGCCGCCCGACAGGTCGCCGCCGCGCCGCTCCAGCATGGATTTCAGGACCGGGAACAGCTCGAACACCTCCTCGGGGATGGAGCGCTGGGAGCGGGGCAGTGGCGCATAGCCGGTCAGCAGGTTCTCGCGCACGGTCAGCAGCGGAAAGATCTCGCGGCCCTGCGGCACGTAGGCGATGCCGCGCCGCGCCCGCTCGGCCGGGGCGAGGCGGGTGATGTCGCCGCCGTCCCAGGCGATGGTGCCGCCCGACACCGGCTTCAGCCCGACCACGGCGCGCAGCAGGCTGGACTTGCCGACGCCGTTGCGGCCGAGCAGGCAGGTCACCTTGCCGACCTCCGCCGTGAGGGACACCCCGCGCAGGGCCTGCGCGGCCCCGTAATGGAGATCGACCGAACGAACCTCGAGCATGCCTCTTCCGCCTTCCTCAGCGACCCAGATAAACGTCGATGACCTGCTGGTTGCCGCTCACCGTGTCGAGCGAGCCCTCGGCCAGAACCGACCCCTCGTGCAGGACGGTGACCTTCACCCCCAGCTCGCGGACGAAGGCCATGTCGTGCTCGACCACGATGACCGAGCGCGCGCCGGCGATGTCGCACAGCAGGCGGGCGGTCTGCTCGGTCTCCGCGTCGGTCATCCCGGCCACCGGCTCGTCGACCAGCAGGAGCTTGGGGTCCTGGGCCAGCAGCATGCCGATCTCCAGCCACTGCTTTTCGCCGTGGGAAAGGCTGCCGGCCTGGCGGTCGCGGCGGGGCGACAGGCGGGTGATGTCCAGGATCTCCTCGATCCGCTGGCGGTCGTCGCGGCCGACCGCATAGGTCAGCGTCTTCAGCGGCCGGCGCGGCGCCTTCAGCGCCAGCTCCAGGTTGTCCCAGACGGTGTGGTTCTCGAAGACGGTCGGGCGCTGGAACTTGCGGCCGATGCCCAGGTTGGCGATGGCCGCCTCGCGCAGCGCCGTCAGGTCGGTGGCGCCCTCGAACAGGATGGTGCCCTGGTCGGGCCGGGTCTTGCCGGTGATGACGTCCATCATGGTCGTCTTGCCGGCCCCGTTCGGCCCGATGATCGCCCGCATCTCGCCGGGCTCGATGATCAGCGACAGGCTGTTCAGCGCGCGGAACCCGTCGAAGCTGACCGAAACACCGTCGAGATACAGCAGGGTGTTCTCCACGCCCATGGCTCACACTCCCTTCTGGTCGGCCGGCGCGGCGGCGACGGAGCGGCCCGCCGGCCAGCGCCGGGTCAGCTGCGCGGCGAGGCCGAGCAGGCCCTTGGGCAGGAACAGCGTGACCAGCACGAACAGGCCGCCCAGCGCGAACAGCCACATCTCGGGCAGCGCCGCCGTGAAGTAGCTCTTGCCGAAATTCACCAGCACCGCGCCCAGCACCGCGCCGGCCAGCGTGCCGCGCCCGCCGACGGCGACCCAGATCACCGCCTCGATGGAGCTGGCGGGGGAGAATTCCGAAGGGTTGATGATGCCGACCTGGGGCACGTAGAGCGCCCCCGCCACCCCGGCCATGGCCGCCGACAGCGTCCAGGCGAACAGCTTGTAGCGCTCCACGTCGTAGCCGAGGAAGCGCACCCGGCTCTCGGCGTCGCGCACCGCCACCAGCACCTTGCCGAGCTTGGAGGCGACCACCGCCGAGGCCAGCAGGTAGCCGGCCGCAAGCGCCGCCACCGTGGCCACGAACAGGCCGACGCGGGTGGCCGGGGCCTGGATGTCGAAGCCGAGGATGGTCTTGAAGTCGGTCAGCCCGTTGTTGCCGCCGAAGCCCATGTCGTTGCGGAAGAAGGCGAGCATCAGCGCGAAGGTCAGCGCCTGGGTGATGATCGACAGGTACACCCCCGTCACCCGCGAGCGGAAGGCCAGCCAGCCGAAGGCGAAGGCCAGCGCCCCCGGCACCAGCACCACCATCAGCGCCGCGAACCAAAACTGGTCGAAGCCGAGCCAGTACCAGGGCAGCTCCGGCCAGTTCAGGAACACCATGAAGTCGGGCAGGACCGGGTGGCCGTAGACCCCGCGCGGCCCGATCTGGCGCATCAGGTGCATGCCCATGGCGTAGCCGCCGAGCGCGAAGAAGGCAGCGTGCCCCAGCGACAGGATGCCGCAAAAGCCCCACACGAGGTCGAGCGCCAGCGCCAGAAGCGCGAAGCACAGATACTTGCCGAGAAGGGCCACCGTGTGGGTGGAGAGGTGCCAGACCGAGTCCGGCGGCACCGCCAGCGCCATCACCGGCACCGCCAGCGCCAGCACGGCCAGGATGGTCAGCAGGACGCCGGCCCGCTTGTCGAGGCCGAGGAGAAGGAAACGGGTCAGCATCGGATCAGGCCTCCACCGCCCGGCCCTTCAGCGCGAAGAGACCGCGCGGACGCCGCTGGATGAACAGAATGATGAGGATCAGCACCAGGATCTTGCCGAGCACCGCGCCGGCGTAGGGCTCCAGGAACTTGTTGACCGAGCCCAGGGCCAGCGCCCCGACCAGCGTCCCCCACAGGTTGCCGACGCCGCCGAACACCACGACCATGAAGCTGTCGATGATGTAGCCCTGGCCCAGGTTGGGGCTGACGTTGTCGATCTGGCTCAGCGCCACGCCGGCCAGCCCGGCGATGCCCGAGCCCAGCCCGAAGGTCAGCGCGTCGACCCGCGCGGTGCGGATGCCCATGGCGTTGGCCATGGCGCGGTTCTGGGTGACGGCGCGGATGCTCAGCCCGAACCAGGTCCGCCGCAGCGCCACCACCAGCGCGCCGAAGACCAGGAAGGCGAAGACGACGATCCACAGCCGCCCATAGGTGATGGTCAGCCCGCCCAGCTCGAAGGCGCCGGACATCCAGGACGGCGCCCCCACCTCGCGGTTGGTCGGCCCGAAGATGGAGCGCACCGCCTGCTGAAGGACCAGCGACAGGCCCCAGGTGGCGAGCAGGGTCTCCAGCGGGCGGCCGTACAGCCAGCGGATCACGCTGCGCTCGATGGCGATTCCGACCGCGCCGGCGACCAGGAAGGCGACCGGCAGGGCAACCAGGATGGACAGGTCGAACAGGCCGGGGGCGTAGGCGCGGAAGGCTTCCTGGACCAGGAATGTGGCGTAGGCGCCGATCATCACCATCTCGCCGTGCGCCATGTTGATGACGCCCATGACGCCGAAGGTGACGGCCAGCCCGATCGCCGCCAGCAGCAGGACCGAGCCCAGCGACAGCCCGTACCACAGGTTCTGCGCCGCCCCCCACAGGGCAAGGCGCTGCTCGACCGCGGCCACGGCGTCGCGGGCGGCGGCGGCCACCGCGTCCCCCGATCCGGCGGCGGCGTTCAGCAGGGCCAGCGCGTCGCGGTCGCCCCGCGCCTTCAGCGTCTCCACCGCGGCCAGCCGGTCGGCCTCGCTGCCGCCGGCGCCGAGCAGGACGGAGG
>JAEZHQ010000265.1 GCA_023416455.1 Pseudomonadota bacterium
TGGCGTCCACCCTGGCCGGCGCCGGTCCCGGGCTGGGGCCGGTGATCGGGCCGTCGGGCAGCTACCAGCCGCTGCCCGACGCCGCCAAATGGGTGCTCAGCTTCACCATGCTGCTCGGCCGGCTGGAAGTCTTCACCGTCCTGGTGCTGTTCCTGCCCAGCTTCTGGCGGGACTGATAGCAGGGCCAGACAGTCCTGACGTCCGGCCCTGGCATCCCCCGGAAGGGCGGGCAGCATCCGCCGCATGGCTGGAGTTTCGCGTGTTCAATCTGAAACGCACGAAACTCCTGGCCCTAGTTCTGCAAGCTGTTCTGCAAGCTGTTCCGCAAGCTGTTCTGCCAGCGGTTTCACGCGTCAAAGCAATTCCCGCCTTACGCGATCCGCTCTCAGGGACCGCGAAGCCGGGTCCGACCGTCCGCGCCGGGCTCCGGCCCGGCTTCCGCCGTGCCGGCCGGGTGCGGCGCCGCGGCCAGGCGCACGCCCGGTCCCTCGGCCCCGGCGGGAAGAAGCCGGACGCCGGCCTTCCAGAGCGCTCCGACGATCCGCTGCGCCGAAGCCGCGTGCAGATCGTGTCGCCCCTTCTCGAAATCCCTTACGGTGCTCCGGCACAGGCCCGCCGCCGCGGCGAGCCGCTCTTGCGTCCAGTCGAGCAGGGCCCGGGCGGCGCGGCATTGACCGGGTGTCAGAATGTCGGCGACCGGCAAGCCGGACCTCCGCAAAAGTCAGCCATTTTGGTTGAATTTGGGGGCTCGGATCCTACATGCAAGGGGGCGCCCTCCTCCCTATCCGAACCCTCCCGGGAATCTCATGCATCACGGACCGCTGATCGCCATTCTTGTCGCGGGACTCGGGCTCGCCTTCGTGCTGGGGGCACTCGCCCACCGGTTGCGCGTTCCGCCGCTGGTCGGCTATCTGCTGGCCGGCGTCGTTCTTGGTCCCTTCACCCCCGGCTTCGTCGCGGACCAGGGCATCGCCAACGATCTCGCCGAGGTCGGCGTGATTCTCCTGATGTTCGGCGTGGGGCTCCATTTCTCGCTCAAGGACCTGATGTCGGTGCGGGCCATCGCCGTTCCGGGTGCCATCGTGCAGATCGCGGCGGCGACCCTGCTCGGGCTGGGGCTGGCGCTTCTGCTCGGGTGGTCCTGGGTCGCCGGCCTCATCTTCGGCCTCGCCCTCTCGGTGGCCAGCACGGTGGTGCTGCTGCGCGCCCTCCAGGAACGGCGGCTGGTGCAGACCGAACGCGGGCGCATCGCCGTCGGCTGGCTGATCGTCGAGGATCTGGCGATGGTGCTGGCCCTCGTTCTCATTCCGGCGGTCGCCACCGCGGTGACGGGCGACGGGGCGCAGGTGACGGCGGCGGCCGGGTTCCTGTCCGGCTACCTGGCGGAGCTGGGGCTGGCCGGCGTCCTGCTGGTGACCTTCGGCAAGGTCGTCGCCTTTGTCGCCTTCATGCTGATCATCGGGCGCCGGGCCATCCCGTGGGTCCTCCACTGGGTCGCCCACACCGCCTCGCGGGAGCTGTTCCGGCTGTCGGTGCTGGCGGTCGCGCTCGGCGTGGCCTTCGGCGCGGCCGAGCTGTTCGGCGTCTCCTTCGCGCTGGGCGCCTTCTTCGCCGGCATGGTCCTCAGCGAATCCGCCCTCAGCCAGCGCGCCGCCGAGGAGTCGCTGCCGCTGCGCGACGCCTTCGCGGTGCTGTTCTTCGTCTCGGTGGGCATGCTGTTCAACCCGGCCATCATGATCCAGGCCCCGCTGGAACTGGCGGCCACCCTCGGCATCATCCTGTTCGGCAAGTCGCTGGCCGCCTTCCTCATCGTGCGTGCCTACCGCCGGCCGGTGGGCACCGCCCTGACCATCTCGGCGAGCCTCGCGCAGATCGGCGAGTTCTCCTTCATTCTCGCCGGACTGGGCGTCGGCCTGGGGCTCCTGCCCGAGAAGGGCCGCGACCTGATCCTGGCCGGCGCCATCCTGTCGATCTTCCTCAACCCCCTGATCTTCTCCCTGGTCGACCGCTTCGGCTCCGTGGCGCCGCCGGCCGACGAGCCGGCCAAGCCCGCCGCCAAGGCGGCGACCAAGCCGGTCGCCGTGCCGACGCTCGCCCATCCGGAGGCGGTGGCCATGGCCAAGCCGGTGCCGCGGCCGCAGCCCGTGGCCGTGGCCGTGGCCGTGACTGTGGCCGATGCGGACGGCGGGTCCGACCCCGTCCCCGACCCCGTCCCCGATCCCGATCCCGATCCCCTGCGGCCGACCACGCTGGCCGGCCACGCGATCCTGGTCGGCTACGGGCAGGTCGGGGCGCTCGTGGGGGCCGGGCTTCGCGAGGCCGGCAAGCCCTTCCTCGTCATCGAGGACCGCGACGGGCCGGCCGAGCAGGCCCGGCAGGACGGGGCCGAGGTCCTCATGGGCAACGCCGCCGACCCCCAGCTCCTGGCGGCGGCGAACATGGCGGCGGCGGAACGCCTGCTGGTGACCATCCCGGAGAGCTTCGAGGCCGGCCAGGTGGTGGAGCAGGCGCGCCATGCCAACCCGGAACTGGAGATCGTGGCCCGGGCGCATTCCGACGCCGAGGTGGAGCATCTCCTGCGTTGCGGTGCCACCTACACCATCCTCGGCGAGCGCGAGATCGCGCGCGGCATGCTCGACCACGTGCTCGACCGCCGGCCCCAGCCGCTTCCGCTGTCGGCCTGAAGCGGGCAGGGGAGGGTGGGACGCCGCCGCGGATCAGGAGATGACCGGCTCGACGTAGGCCATGACCAGATGCAGGACCGCCTCCGCCTCGCCCGGATTGCGGTAGGCGTGGGGTGAGTCGGCCTCGAACAGGATGGCGTCCCCCTCCTCCAGCCGGTGGGGGCCGTCGGCGGTGACGATCTCGACCGGGCCGCGCACCACGACGATGTTCTCGGTGGTGCCCGGGGCGTGGGCCTCGGCCGCCTCCAGCGTGCCGGGGGCCAGGCGCAGCTCGTAGAACTCGACCTGCCGCTCGCCGTGGAAGGGGAACAGGGCGCGCGAGGTGAAGCGGCCGTCCTGCGAGGCCAGCACCGCGCTCTCGGCGCGCCGCAGCACCGCGGTCCCGGCGCCCTGGCTGTCGCTGAGGATGCTGGAGAAGGGGACGCCCAGCACCTTGGCCACCTTCCACACCGCCTCGATGGCGGGGACGGCGCTGTCCTGCTCGATCGCCTGGAGCACCGCGGTGCCGACTCCCGACAGGCTGGCCAGGCGCTCCAGCGACAGACCCTGCTGGAGCCGCAGGCGGCGGATGTTCGCCGCCACCGTCGCGCCCAGCCCGTCCAGGGCGTCCGCCCCCTCCGGCCGCTCGGTTCCCGTCATGCCCGCGCCTCCGTGCCCGGGACGGCCCGCGACCGTTCCCGGCGGTTAATACGGCATAGAATCGTTAAATGAACTCGCCAATCAAAGAAAAATACACGATGCATGCATCCTGTCAATTCCATAGGCGCGGATTGTTGCGTGGATAAGGCGCGCGCCACCGGCCGCGGCGGGCCGCCGCGACCGGTGGCGCCGGTGTCAGGCGTCGACCAGCGCCTTGGAGGCGCCGGATTGAGTCCTGGCCTGGGCCATGACGGCCTTCTGGACCTTCTCGAAGGCGCGCACCTCAAGTTGGCGGACACGCTCGCGCGACACATGGAAATGCTGGCTCAGCTCCTCCAGGGTGAGCGGCTCCTCGCGCAGGCGGCGGGCCACCAGGATCTGGCGCTCGCGGTCGTCGAGGGCGTCCAGCCCCAGCTTCAGGAAGCTCTGGCGCCGCCGGCGCTCCTGGGCGCCCGCCAGCAGGGTCTCCTGGTCCGGCTGGTCGTCGGTCAGCAGATCCTGCCACTCGCTGTCGCTGTCCTCGGCCAGCGTGGTGTTGAGCGAACGGTCGGCGCCGAGGCGCCGGTTCATCTCCACCACCTCCGCCCTGGGGACGTTCAGCTCGGTCGCGATGGCGTTCACCGTCTCCGGCGCCAGGTCGCCGTTGTCCAGGTCCTGCATGCGCGCCTTGAGGCGCCGCAGGCTGAAGAACAGCTTCTTCTGGGCCGCGGTGGTGCCGATCTTCACCAGTGACCAGTTGTGCAGGACATACTCCTGAATGGCCGCCCGCACCCACCAGGAGGCATAGGTGGCGAAGCGGAATCCCTTCTCCGGCTCGAACTTCTGAGCCGCCTGCATGAGGCCGACGTTGCCCTCGGCAATGAGATCGGACAGCGGCAGGCCGTACCCCTGATAGCCCTTCGCCATCTTGAAGACGAGGCGAAGATGGCTGCCGACCAGCTTGTCCAGAGCGGCCCGGTCCCGCGCCTCCCGCCAGCGCCGGGCCAGATCCTGCTCCTGCGCGGGGGTCAGATACTCGTACTTCCGGGATTCTTTCAAAAAGAGGTTCAGGGGTTCGCCAGAAACGAACTTTTCCGTCAAAGACCATCTCCCGATCCGACATCCGTGGAACGCCCTGCGAAAACCGCCCGTTTCGCCATGGTCCGCCGCGAGGACCGGAAGGAGGCGATGACGGGTCGGTGGTTGGGCCCAGGGCCGGCCGAAAGCGGTTTGGATGTCGGCAAGAGCTACCAGATGGGGTCGCCGGCGCCGACTTCAAGGGGGGGCGGGGACAATGACGGGCCGCCGCTGCTGCGGGCGTTTGCGCGGCCCGGGAACCGGAGCGCTCCGGCGACGTTGCGTCTGGCAGCGCGCCGGCCCGGACACCGGGCTCCCGACACCCACGCCGCAAGAAGGGCCGTGGCCATGGATCTCGACCCCCTCCTCCTGTCGCGCATCCAGTTCGCGTACGTCATCTCCTTCCACATCCTGTTCCCGTCCTTCACGGTCGGGCTGGCCTGTTGGATCGCCGTGCTGGAAGGGCTGTGGCTCGGCACCGGGCGGACGCTGTACCGCAGCCTGTCGGAGTTCTGGACCAAGATCTTCGCCATCTCCTTCGGCATGGGGGTGGTGTCGGGGATCGTCATGACCTATCAGTTCGGCACCAACTGGAGCCGCTGGTCGGACATCGTCGGCAACGTGCTCGGACCGCTCATCCAGTATGAGGTGGTTACCGCCTTCTTCCTGGAGGCGGCCTTCCTGGGCATCCTTCTGTTCGGCCGCGACCGCGTGCCGCGCGGCGTCCACTTCATGGCCGCCTGCCTGGTGGCGCTGGGCACCGTCATCTCCACCTTCTGGATCCTTTCGGCCAACAGCTGGATGAACACGCCGGCCGGGGCCGAGCTTCGCGACGGGAGGTTCTACGTCATCGACTGGTGGCAGGTGGTCTTCAACCCGTCCTTTCCCTACCGGCTGGCCCACATGCTGACGGCGATGTTCCTCACCACCGCCTTCGTCGTCGCCGGCATCAGCGCCTTCTACCTGCTGCGGAACCGCTTCCTGGAACACGCCCGCGTCGGGCTGAGCATGGCGCTCTGGATGATCACCGTTCTGGCGCCGCTCCAGCTCGTCCTCGGCGACCTGCAGGGCCTGAACACGCTGGAGTACCAGCCGGCCAAGATCGCCGCCATGGAGGGCCACTGGGAGGGCGGGCCGCGGGCCCCGCTCATCCTCTTCGCCATCCCCGACGTGGAGGCCGAGACCAACCGCTGGGAGGTCGCCATCCCCGGCCTGTCGAGCATCATCCTGACCCACGAGCTGGAAGGGGCGGTGCCGGGGCTGAAGCAGTTCCCGCCCGACGAGCGCCCCGACCCGCGCATCCTGTTCTGGACCTTCCGGCTGATGGTGGCGATCGGGCTGCTGATGATCGCGGTGGCGGTGACGCATCTGGTCCTGCGCTTCACCGGCCGCCTCTACCAGGCGACCTGGTTCCACCGGCTGATGGTCGCCTGCATGCCGGCCGGTTTCGTCGCCATCCTGGCCGGCTGGTTCACCACCGAGATCGGGCGCCAGCCCTGGGTGGTCTACGGCCTGGTCCGGACGGCCGACGGGGTGACGCCGTCGCTGACCGGCGGGGCGGTGCTGGCCTCCCTGATCACCTTCGTGGTGGTCTACACCATCATCTACGGCGCCGGGACCTACTACCTGATCCGCCTGCTCACCATCGGCCCCTCCATGCCGAGGGAGGAGGAGGAGCCGCCGCCGCCCCTGCCGGAGTCCCAGCGGCCCAAGCGCCCGCTGTCGCTGCCCGGCGAGTCCATCGAATCCGCGGAGTGATCCCATGGAAGGCAGTCTGCTCACCCTGGCCTGGGTCGCCATCGTCGGCTTCGCCGTGTTCATGTACGTGCTGATGGACGGCTTCGATCTCGGCATCGGCATCCTCTATCCCTTCGCGCCAAACGAGGCGGGGCGCGACGTCATGATGAACTCGGTGGCCCCGGTCTGGGACTTCAACGAGACCTGGCTCGTGCTGGGCGGCGCCGGCCTGTTCGCCGCCTTTCCCATCGCCTACGCGGTGGTGCTGCCGGCCATGTACCTGCCGCTCCTGGTCATGCTGATCGCGCTGGTCTTCCGTGGCGTGGCCTTCGAGTTCCGCTTCAAGGCGCGCTCCAGCCGCCACTGGTGGAACACCGCCTTCTTCCTGGGGTCGCTGCTCGCCACCTTCGCGCAAGGGGTGGTGCTGGGTGCCTTCATCCAGGGCATCCCGGTCCGGGGCCGCGACTTCGCGGGCGGCATGCTCGACTGGCTGAGCCCCTTCAGCCTGTTCTGCGGCGTGGCCCTGGTCGCCGGCTACGCGCTGCTGGGGAGCACCTGGCTGATCTGGCGGACGATCGGCCCCTTGCAGGACTGGTGCTTCCGCATGGCCCGCCGGCTGCTGGTCGCGGTGCTGGTCATGATCGTCGCCGTCAGCCTGTGGACTCCCCTGCTGGAGCCGGCCATCGCCGCCCGCTGGTTCGCCTTTCCCAACATCGTCCTGCTGGCGCCGGTGCCGCTGCTGACGGCCGGGCTCGCCTTCGGGCTCTGGCGGTCCCTGGACGAGGGGCGGGAGGTCCTGCCCTTCGCCTTCGCCATGGGGCTGTTCGCCCTGTCCTACCTTGGCCTCGCGGTCAGCCTGTGGCCGGTGCTGATCCCGCCCTCCATCACCGTGTGGGAGGCGGCGTCGCCGCCCGAAACGCAGGTTTTCCTGCTGGTCGGCATGGCCTTCCTGATCCCGACCGTCCTGGTCTACACGGCCTACAGCTACTGGGTGTTCCGCGGCAAGGTGACGGGGGCCTTCGGCTACCATTGACCCGGCCCTCCGGCCCGTGCCATTGGCGGCGGCGCAGCGCGCGTCAGGGAGTGAGCGTCATGGACACCGACATCAGCTTCGCCGAAGTGATCCTCCGCAAGGGGGCCGAACTGCTCCAGGAGGAGATTCCCGCCGGGAGGGAGGCGACGGTGGACATCATGGCCCGCCGCCTCGCCGTCGCCGCCACCGTGGACGCGCCTCTGGTGGTTCACACCGAGGGCGGCGGCCGGCCCGAGCTGTTCGACGAGGCCGTCCGTCTCGCCGCCGCCCCGGCGGGGGAGCGGGCCGTCGCCCTGGCCGAGGCCCGGCAGGCCGAGCGCGCCGTCCTGTTCGAGTTCGACGGCACCGGCCGGCTGACCGGCAACCGGGTGGTCGTCGCCGTCATCCGCCCGGAAGAGCGCGAGGATCTGCTGGAAGCCTACGTCGCCATCGGCCGGATGCGCAACGGCGCCGCGGAGATGACCGTGGCGCCGGCGACCCTGCGCTTCGACGCCGCCGCGCTCGGGCGCACGCTGGCGCTGATCGGATCGGCGGCGCACAACAGCGTCAACGCCGCCACCGCCGCCATGGCCCATGCCGCGGCCGTCGCGGCGCTGCCCGGCCACGAGGTCACCGGCCTGCCGCCCGCCCTGCTGGAGCTGTTCTGGCATGCCCTGCGCCTGTCCTCGGCGCGGGCCCGGCTTGGCGCGCCCCGGACCCGCACCCTGCACTGACCGGCGGCACGGCCGGGCCGGCGCTCCGCTGCTGCGGCGGGAGAACCTTTCGCGGTTCCGGAACGTTACGCCGACGCCATGACCGGCTCGAACCGTCCCTTCGTCCTGTGCCGCGACTGCGGCCTCGCCCATGCCCTGCCGCCCCCCGTTCCCGGCCACCGGGCGGAATGCGTGCGCTGCGGCGCGGTGCTGCGCCACCACCGTTCCGGCAGCCTGGAGCGGTGCGCCGCGCTGACCAGCGCCGCCCTGATCCTGTTCGTCCTCGCCAACCTGTTCCCGGTCCTGACCTTCGAGCTGGAGGGGCGGGTCCAGTCGGCGACCCTGGCGGGCGGCGTCCTGGCCCTGTGGACGGGCGGCTTCCCGGAACTGGCGGCGCTGGTCGGGGTGGTCCTGCTGGCGGCGCCGCTGCTGGAGATGGTGGCGACCCTCCATGTGGTTCTGCCGCTCGGCCTCGGCCGCCGCCCGCCGCCGGGGGCGGCCTGGGCGCTGCGTCTGGTGATCCGCCTGCGCCCCTGGGCGATGGCCGAGGTCTTCCTCCTCGGCCTGCTGGTCGCCTACGTGAAGCTGTCCGATCTCGCCACCGTGGTGGCCGGCCCGTCGCTGCCGGCCCTGCTCGGCTTCGTCCTGCTCCAGGTGTGGGGCGAGGCATCGCTCGGCGTCGCCGATCTGTGGGAGCGCCTGGCCCCGCAGACCCGGGTGGGGCAGGCCGCCGCCACCGGCGGGCTGCGGCTGACCGCCTGCCGCGACTGCGGCCAGGTGGTCGCCGGCCAGGACGGCGACTGCCCGCGCTGCGCCGCCGGCCTGCATCGCCGCAAGCCGGACAGCCTGCGGCGCTGCTCGGCGCTGGTCGCCGCCGCGGCGATCCTCTACGTGCCGGCCAACCTGCTGCCGGTCATGACCGTCATCCATTTCGGCACCGGCCATCCCGACACCATCCTGTCCGGCGTGCAGGGGCTGATCGCCGCCGAGATGTGGCCGGTGGCCATCCTGGTCTTCTTCGCCAGCGTCACCGTTCCGGTGCTGAAGCTGGCCGGCCTGTCCTACCTGCTGGTCAGCGTCCGGCGCCGCTCCGCCCGGCGGCGGCGCGACCGGACGCGGCTCTATCGGCTGATCGAGACGGTCGGGCGCTGGTCGATGGTGGACATCTTCATGATCGCCCTGCTGGCCGCGCTGGTGAAGCTCGGCGCCATCGCCAGCGTGCAGGCCGAACTGGGGGCGGTGGCCTTCGCCGCCGTCGTCGTCATCACCATGATGGCGTCGGACTCCTTCGATCCGCGCCTGATCTGGGACGCGGCGGGGCGCGAGGTGCCGCATGGATGAGCGGCGCTCCGCCGCCGGCCCGGCCGGGCCGCCGACCCCGGTCCTGCGCCGCCGGCGCGGGCCGTCGCTGGTCTGGCTGGTGCCGCTGGTGGCGGCGCTGATCGGCGCCTGGCTGGCGTGGCGGACGCTGAGCGAGCGCGGCCCGGTCATCACCATCACCTTCGAGACCGCCGAAGGGCTGGAGCCCGGCAAGACCAAGGTGCGCTACCGCGACGTCGACGTCGGCACGGTGGAGGGGGTGGCGGTCGCCCCCGACCTTGCCAACGTGGTGGTGACCGTCCGCATGGTGCGGGGGGCGGTGGCCCACCTGACCGAGGGGACGCGCTTCTGGGTGGTCAAGCCGCGCCTCGGCTTCGGCGGGGTGTCCGGCCTGGGCACCCTGGTGTCCGGCTCCTACATCGGCATGGATCCCGGTCAGGGCGCCGAGAGCCGGGTCTTCCATGGGCTGGAGGAGCCGCCGCAGGTGCGCTCCAGCGCGCCCGGCCGGCGCTTCACGCTGACCGCGGAGCGGCTGGGCGGGCTCGGCCCCGGGGCGCCGATCAGCTACCGCGGAATCAAGGTGGGCGAGGTCGTCGGCTATGAGTTCACCGCCGACTGGCAGGCGCTGACGGTTCCGGTCTTCATCCACGCCCCCTACGACCGCATCGTGCGCCCGAACAGCCGCTTCTGGAACGCCAGCGGCCTGTCGGTGTCCCTGGGAGCCCAGGGGCCGGCGGTGACCGTGGAATCGCTCCAGGCGCTGGTGACCGGCGGCGTCGCTTTCGACACGCCGGGGCTGGGCAATCCGGGGGAGCCGGCGCCGGACGGCACGGTCTTCCCGCTCCACGCCAGCGAACGCGCGGCCGGCGAGGCGGATTTCTCCCGCAAGCTGCCCTTCCTGGTCCATTTCGAGGGGTCGGTGCGCGGGCTGCACCGCGGCTCCAACGTCGAGTTCCGCGGCATCCGGGTCGGCGAGGTGACGGACATCCGCCTGGACGTCGACCCGCAATCCGGTGTGGCGCGCATCCCGGTCACGCTGGAGCTGGAGTCGGACCGCATGGACGCCGGCCGGGACGACGCCACCGCCTATGCGCGCATCGGGACGCTGGTGGAGAACGGGCTGCGCGCCCAGCTGCGCATCGGGAACCTGCTCACCGGGGAGCTGGTGGTGGCCCTCGACCAGTTTCCCGAGGCGCCGCCGGCGACCCTGGCCATGGACGGCGTCCATCCCGAGCTGCCGTCGCGGCCCAACGTGCTCGACACCGCGACGCGGACCGCCACCGACCTCATGGAGGAGCTGGCGCGCGCCCCCATCGCCGAAACGGTCAGCGAGCTGCGCGCGACCATCCAGAAGGCGGGAGCGCTGCTGGGCGGCCCGGATCTGCGGGATTCCCTGGCCTCGCTGAGCCGCTCCCTGGCCGAGCTGGAACGGCTGACCCAGGCCCTGGGAAGCGAAGGGGCGCCCGCCGTCCGCGCGCTCCGCGCCGTGGCCGAGAGCGCCACCGCCCTGATCGGCCAGGCGGAGCGGACGCTCAACACCACCGACAGCGTGGTCGCCACCACCCGTCCGGTCGCCCACGACCTCCAGGCCCTCGTCCGCGAACTGACGGCGACGGCGCGGTCGATCCGTGGGCTGACCGACTATCTGGAGCGCCACCCCGAAGCCCTGATCCGAGGCAAACGCGGTTGAAACCCCGATGACCCCACCTTCCGGAACCCGACGCGCCGGCGCTTCGCGGCGTCCGCCCACGACCCTCGCCCTGACCCTCGCCCTGACGCTGGCGGCCTGCGGCACGCAGCCGAGCCGCTTCTACCAGCTGACCGCCGCGGAGGGCGGCGCGGCCGGGGCGGGCGGCTCCGTGGCGGCGGCGTCCCGGCTGGTGATCGGCCTCGACAGCGTGGGCCTGCCCGACTATCTGGACCGCTCCGAGATGGTGCTGCGCGGGGCGGGCAGCCGGCTGGTGGTGCTGGAGTTCGACCGCTGGGGCGGCCCCATCGGTTCCATGGCGACCGCGGTGCTCGCCCGGAACCTGGGGGCGATGCTGGAGACGGCGGAGGTGGTGACCCTGCCGGTGGCCCGCGACGTCCCGCTGAGCCAAGTGGTCGAGGTGCGGCTCGACCGCTTCGACGCCGACGAGGCGGGACCGGCGGTGCTGGACGCGCGTTGGCGGATCTTCGACCGGCACGGTGAGCGGTTGAGCCGGTTCGGCCGCACCGTCGCCCGGGAGCCGGTGGCCGCCCCCGGTGACCCCGGCGCCGTGGCCGACGCGCTCAGCCGGCTGCTGGCGCGGCTCGCCGGTGACATCGCCGGGGCGTTGCGCCCGGGAACGGGGCGGGTCAGCGGCTCCTGAACCAGGCGCCGGCCCGCCGGCCGAGGCCCTCGGCGAGGCGTTCCAGGACGCCGGGTGCGCGGTGCCGGTGCAGGGCGATCCGTCCCCCCTCGCCGGCGGCGGCGAGCCAGCGGCCGTCCGGCGACCAGGCGAGCCCGGCGACCGGCTCGCCGTCGGGAGGAAGCAGCGCAACCGGCGGACCGTCGTCGAACCCGACCAGGCCGACCGCGCCGTCGCGCCGGCCGCAGGCGATGAGGGGGGCGGCGGGGTGCCAGGCCACGGCGGTGACCAGCGTCCCGCTCTCCGGCCCCAGCTCCATGGGCGGCCGGCCGAAGGGGCCGTCGCCGGCGAAGGACCACAGCACGAGTCCGTCGGCCCCGCTGGTGGCCAGCGTGCGTCCGTCCGGCCCCCAGGACAGCGACCGCGCCTTGGTGCCGTAGCCGGTCATCTCCATCGCGGCGCCGTCGGCGATCCGCCAGGCGCGCAGCGCGTTGTCCTGTGCGGCGGCGACCACGAAGCGGCCATCGGGGCTCCAGCTCACCGCCACGTGCGAGCCTTTCCATTCCAGCCGTCGCGGCTCCTCGCCGGAGCGGCCGTGGATGGTCACGCCGCCGTAATGGGCCGCCGCCACCCGCTCGCCCGCGGCGTCGAAGGCGAGGGCGGCGACCGTGCTCGGGTGGTCGGGCGCCACCGGGCTGGGCG
>JAEZHQ010000288.1 GCA_023416455.1 Pseudomonadota bacterium
GTGCCGGCCGCGGCCGAGCCCGCCGGCTGGGACGGGCTGGCCTACTGGCGCCTGCACGGCTCGCCGGTGATGTACCGCAGCCCCTACGCCCCCGCCGCCCTCGACCGCCTGGCGGAGCGGCTGCGGCGGGAGGCGGCGGCGCGGCCGGTCTGGTGCGTGTTCGACAACACCGCCGACTTCCACGCCGTGGACGACGCGCTGGCGCTCCTCTCCCGCTTGGCTGATTGACAGCCACCCCGGCGGCGCGGTCCCATTTCCCGCATAAGACCGACGGCCAGGGAGGAGCACCGCCATGGAACGCGCGAGCATGCCCAAATCCAGTGACTCCAATTCCAGCGATGCCTATCCCGTCCTGCCCGACGGCGACGCCGGCTTCACGGTCGAGGCGGCCGCCATGAAGTTCGGCCCCGGCATGCTGGCCGAGCTGGGCAACGACGCCCGGGCCGCCGGCATGCGCCGGGTGGCGCTGTTCACCGATCCGCTGGTGGCCACCATCGCCCCCTTCGGGATGGCGCTCGATTCGCTGAAGGCGGCCGGTCTCGACGTCGTCGTCTACGACCGCTGCCGGGTCGAGCCGACCAGCGCCTCCTTCCTGGAGGCCGCCGCCTTCATGCGCGACGGCGGCTTCGACGGCTGCGTCTCCATCGGCGGCGGCTCGGTCATCGACACCGCCAAGGCGGCCAACCTCTATGCCACCCACCCGGCGGACTTCCTGGCCTACGTCAACAAGCCGCTGGGCGAGGGGCGGCCGGTGCCCGGCCCGGTCAAGCCGCACATCGCCTGCCCGACCACCTGCGGCACCGGCAGCGAGACCACGGGCGTGGCCATCTTCGACCATGTGGAGCGGCAGGTGAAGACCGGCATCTCCTCGCGCCACCTGCGCCCGACCCTGGCGCTGGTCGACCCGCGGACCATCGACAGCCTGCCGCCGGGGGTGATCGCCTCCACCGGTTTCGACGTGCTGACCCACGCCATCGAGAGCCACACGGCGCGCCCCCACCGCTCCCGCCCGCGTCCGGACGCCGCCAACCCGCGCCCGCCCTACCAGGGCGCCAACCCCTGGTCGGACATCGGCAGCCTCCAGGCCATCCGGCTCGGCGGTGCCTATCTGGAGCGCGCGGTCAACGACCCCGACGATGCCGAGGCGCGCGACGGGCTGATGTTCGCGGCGACGCTGGCCGGCCTCGCCTTCGGGAACGCCGGCGTGCACATCCCGCACGCCATGTCCTATTCGGTGGCCGGCATGAACCACAGCTTCACCGCCCTCGGCTACGAGAAGGCGGCGCCCATGGTGCCGCACGGCATCTCGGTCGTGCTGAACGCCCCCGCCGCCTTCCGCTTCACCGGCCCGGCCGCCCCGGAACGCCACCTGCGCGCCGCCGAGGCGCTGGGGGCCGAGACCCGCGGCATGGATCCCGCCGACGGCGGGGCGGTGCTGGCGGCCCGCCTGATCGCCATGATGAAGGCGACGCATCTGCCCAACGGCCTGTCGGCGCTGGGCTACGACGCGGACGACATCCCGGGGCTGGTGCGCGGCGCGGCGGCGCAGCAGCGCCTCCTGACCATCGCCCCGCGGCCGGTGACGGAGGCGGATCTCGCCGCCCTCTACGCCGACGCCATGCGCTACTGGTAGGGGCCGCGCCGGCGCGTCCGATGGTGCATCCTCCTACGCGCCGGTTCGGGGTGAGGAACTCCGGCGCGTGCATCTCGTTTCCGACCCATGTCGCCCGAGGGCGTCGGAAAAGCCGAGGGGAGCATGTCGGGCAAAACCGTACGGGTGGCCATCGCCGGGGTGGGGAATTGCGCCTCCTCGCTGGTCCAGGGCGTCCGGCATTACCGCGACGCCCCCGAGGACCGCGAGGTTCCCGGACTGATGCATGTGCGGCTCGGCGGCTACCATGTGGGTGACGTGGCCTTCTCCGCCGCCTTCGACGTGTCGGCGGCCAAGGTCGGCCGCGACCTGTCGGAAGCCATCGCCGCGGAGCCCAACAACACCGTCCGCTTCGCCGCGGTGCCGCCCCTGGGCGTGCCGGTGCATCGCGGGCCGACGCTGGACGGGCTGGGCCGCTACCTGCGGGGGGTCGTCGCGGAGTCCGACGCCCCGGTCGAGGACGTCGCCGCCGTCCTGAGGCGAACCGGCACCGACGTCCTGGTCTCCTACCTGCCGGTCGGCGCGGAGGCGGCGACCCGCTTCTACGCCGAACAGGCGCTGGAGGCGGGCTGCGCCTTCGTCAACTGCATCCCGGTCTTCATCGCCTCCGACCCCGGATGGGCGCGCCGCTTCGCCGAGCGCGGCCTGCCCCTCATCGGCGACGACATCAAGTCCCAGGTCGGGGCCACCATCGTCCACCGTGTGCTGGCCACCCTGTTCCGCGAGCGTGGCGTGCGGCTGGAGCGCACCTACCAGCTCAACTTCGGGGGCAACACCGACTTCCTGAACATGCTGGAGCGCGAGCGGCTGGAGGCCAAGAAGCTTTCCAAGACCCGCGCGGTGACCAGCCAGCTCGGCCACGCCATGGCCGAGGGCGACTGCCACATCGGGCCGAGCGACCACGTCCCCTGGCTGGCCGACCGCAAGTTCTGCCACATCCGCATGGAGGGCGAGGCGTTCGGCGGCGTGCCGCTGAACCTGGAGGTGAAGCTGGAGGTGTGGGACAGCCCCAACTCCGCCGGGGTGGTCATCGACGCCGTGCGCTGCGCCAAGCTGGCGCTGGACCGCGGCATCGGCGGGGCGCTGGAGGGGCCGGCCTCCTACTTCATGAAATCGCCGCCGGTCCAGTTCACCGATCATGAGGCGTGGCTGCGCACCGAGCGCTTCATCGCCTCCGGCGATCCCTGCTGATGACCCGGCTCTACCTCGTCCGCCACGCCGAGCACGACCTCGTCGGCCGCGGCCTCGCCGGCCGGGCGGACACGCCGCTGAACGCCGCGGGACGGGCCCAGGCGGAGCGGCTCGGCCGCTGGTTCGCGCGGGAGCGCCCGACCGCGTTGTGGACGAGCCCGCTGCCCCGCGCCCGGCAGACCGCCGAGGCGATCGCCCGCGGCACCGGGCTGGCCGTCGGCGAGGCGGAGGCGCTGACCGAGGTGGATTTCGGCGCCTGGACCGGCTGCGGCTTCGACGCGCTGGAGGAGGATCCGGTATGGCGCCGGTGGAACGCCGCCCGCGCGCTGGCCCGGGCGCCGGGCGGGGAGGCCATGGCCGAGGTCCAGGCCCGCATGGTCGGCTTCCTCAACCGGCTGTGCGACTCCGACCCGGGCGGCGCCCACGCGCTGGTCGGCCACGGCGACCCGATCCGCGCGGCGCTCGCGTACTATCTCGGTGTTCCCATCGATTTGTTTTTGCGGATCGAGGTCTCTCCGGCCTCGATTTCTGTTCTAGCCATCGACGGCTGGACTCCGCGGGTCCTGCGCCTCAACGGCACCTTCGACGAAGGGAGCATCGCGCCGGCATCATGAAAATCGTCATCTTCGGCCTCACCATCAGCTCCTCCTGGGGCAACGGCCACGCCACCCTGTGGCGCGGGCTGGTCAAGGCCCTGGTGCGCCGGGGCAGCCGCGTCGTCTTCTTCGAGCGCGACGTGCCCTACTACGCGGAGCACCGCGACCTGGAGGAGATCCCCGGCGGGGAGCTGGTCCTCTACCGTGACTGGGACGATGTCGCCGCCGCCGCCGCCCGCCACGCCGACGAGGCGGACGTGGCGCTGGTCACCTCCTACTGCCCGGACGGCGTCGCCGCCGCCCGGCTGGTCCTGGGCTCCACGGCGCGGCGCCGGGTCTTCTACGACCTCGACACGCCGGTCACGCTGGCCCGGCTGGAGGCCGGCGAACGGCCGGCCTACCTGCCGCCGGAGGGGCTCGGCGGCTTCGACGTGGTGCTCAGCTACACCGGCGGCCGGGCGCTGGAGGCGCTGCGGACGCGCCTCGGCGCCCGGGTGGTGGCGCCCCTCTACGGCTGGGTCGATCCGGAGCTGCATCGGCCGACCGACCCGGTCCCGGCCTATCTGGGCGACCTCTCCTACCTCGGCACCTACGCGCCGGACCGGCAGGCGGCGCTGGAGGCGCTGTTCCTGGAGCCGGCGCGGCGGCTTTCCCGGCGGCGCTTCGTCATCGGCGGGACGCAGTATCCCGAAGGCTTTCCCTGGGCGCCCAACATCTTCTTCGTCCGGCATCTGCCGCCGGCCGAGCACCCGGCCTTCTTCTGCTCCTCCACCCTGACGCTGAACGTCACGCGCGAGGCCATGAAGCGCATGGGCTGGTGCCCGTCGGGGCGCCTGTTCGAGGCGGCAGCCTGCCGCGTGCCGCTGATCTCCGACCACTGGGAGGGGCTGGAGGCATTCTTCGAGCCGGGCCGCGACATCCTGGTCGCCCGCGAGACCGACGACGTGACCACGGCGATGATGCTGCCGCGCGAGCATCTGGCCACGCTCGCCCGCCGCGCGCGGGAACGCACGCTGGAGGAGCACACCGCCGAGCGCCGGGTGCGCGAGCTGCGCGCCATCCTGGACATCACCGGCGGCGGGGACGACTGACCATGTGGGGCATCATCCCGGCCGCGGGCAGCGGCAGCCGCATCCAGCCGCTCGCCTTCTCCAAGGAACTGCTCCCCGTGGGCAGCCGCCTGGACGGCGGGACCGAGCGCCCGCGCGCGGTCAGCGAGTATCTGGTCGAGCGCATGGTCAAGGGCGGAGCCGACAAGATCGCCTTCGTCATCGCGCCCGGCAAGTTCGATATCCTGCAATATTACGGCGGCGCCGCGGCCGGCGCCGCCCTGGCCTATGTGGTGCAGCCGCAGCCGGGCGGGCTGTGCGACGCCGTCTTCCGCGCGCTGCCGCTGGTCCCCCCGTCGGAGCCGGTGGTGGTCGGGCTGCCCGACACCGTGTGGTTCCCCGACGACGCGCTGGCCGCCCTTCCCGGCGACCGGCTGGCCTTCCTGCTGTTCCCGGTGGAGCAGCCGGAGCTGTTCGACGCCGTGGTCACCGACGAGCGGTCGCGCGTGCTGGAGATCCGGGTGAAGAGCCGCGACGTCGCCACCCGCTGGATCTGGGGCGCCTTCCGGATGCCGGGGGAGGTGCTGCACGCCCTGCACGCCCTGTGGCGGGACCGCGGCTGCCGGGACGAGTACATGGGCACGCTGGTCAACGCCTGGATCGAGCGGGGCGGCGAGGCGGTCGGCATCCGCGCCGGCCGCGCGTACGTCGACGTCGGGACCGTCCGCGGCTACCGCGCCGCGCTCGGCCTGCTGGGCGGGGCGCCGCGGCGGGCCGCCGAATGACCCCCATGGAGGTGCCCGACGTGACCCCCGACCGGATCGAACGCCGTGTCCGCGAACTGGGCCGCTGGTTCCACAACATCGACCTGAAGGGCGTGCGCACGGCGCCCGACCATTTCCTCGGCGACTATCCCGCGGTCAAGTGGCGGCGGTTCGCCCATGCCCTCCCCGCGGACCTGTCGGGACGGACGGTTCTGGACGTCGGCTGCAACGGCGGCTTCTACGCCATCGAGATGAAGCGGCGCGGCGCCGACCGCGTGGTCGCCGTCGATTTCGACGAGACCTACCTCGCCCAGGCCCGCTTCGCCGCCGAGGTGACGGGCGCCGACATCGAGTTCCGCAAGCTGTCCGTCTATGACGTCGCCCGGCTCGGCGAGCGCTTCGATCTGGTCCTCTTCATGGGGGTGTTCTACCACCTGCGGCATCCCCTCCTGGCGCTGGACCTCATCTGGGAGCATGCCGCGAAAGACCTGCTGGTCTTCCAGTCCATGCTGCGCGGCCCGGACGGTGTCGGCCCCCTTCAGGACGACTATCCCTTCAGCGAGACCGACCACTTCGAACGCCCCGGTTACCCGAGGATGGTTTTCGTGGAGAACAAATACTGCAACGACGAAACCAATTGGTGGATTCCGAACCGGGCCGGCGCCGAGGCGATGCTGCGCTCCGCCGGCTTCACGATCCTGGACCATCCGGAGGAGGAGGTGTTCGTGTGCCGCCGCGGCGAGCGGCCGCCCTTCGTCGAGGCCGTCCATCCGGCGCCGGGGGTGGCGCCCGCAGGCGGAGGAGGGGACGACGCATAAAATTTTTGGCGAATGCACGGCAAGAGGCGCGAGGCATGATCGAAGCGGTGATGCTCTGGAACGAGCCGAACAACAAATCCCACTGGGACTTCCAGATCGACCCGGACTGGAGCCGGTTCGCCGCGATGGTGAGCGGCGCCGCCGAGGCCATCGCCGCGGTCAACCCGCGGCTGCCCAAGGTGCTGGGCGGCATCTCCCCCATCGATCCGGCCTTCATGGAGACCATGAGGCGCCGGGGCGTGCTCGACCGCATGGACGCGGTGGCGGTGCACGGCTTCCCGCTCGACTGGAACCACTGGCAGATCGACGCCTGGCCGGACAAGCTGAGGGAGATCCAGGCGGTCACCGACCTGCCGGTCTGGGTGTCGGAGGTCGGCGTCTCCAGCTTCGGGGCGGAGGAGGTGCAGGTCTTCGGGCTGGAGCGCACGGCCGAGCTTCTGCGCGGCCGTGCCCCGCGCATCCACTGGTACAGCCTGTTCGACCTGCCGCGCGCCTGGCCGGCGACCACCCGCCACCGCGAGGCCGAGGGCTCCTCCTACTACCGGCATTTCTACATGGGGCTGGTGCGCGAGGACGGCACGGAGAAGCCGGCCTACGCCCGCTTCGCCGCGCACGCGCCGGATTTCGGCCTGTGCCAGTGGTTCCATTTCCAGGACCACCGCCTTGAGGAGGGGGTGCGCCGCATGCGGGAGCTGGGCGTCACCAGCCTGCGCACCGGGCTGAGCTGGGCCGACAGCCACCGCGAGGGGGCGCTGGAGTGGTTCGACCGGCAGATGGAGGCCCTGGCCGGCTTCAACGTCACCGTCACCTTCTGCTTCACGCCCGAGCACCGCGGCATCGAGCCCCACCACACCAGCCCGCCCCTGGTGCCGGAGGAGTTCGCGGCGTTCTGCGCGGCCATGGTGCGGCGCTACGCCCCCGCCGCCGGGACCGCGGCGGCGGCCGCCCCCTCCGTCGCGGCGTCGTTATCGACGGCCGGACGACCCCGTTCCGCCCTCGGTTTTGGCCCCCTTGATTCTGGCTTGGAGGAGACCGGATGGAACTGACCGTCCTCAGCGTCGCGTGCCCGTTCGCCACCGTTGGCACGGAGACCGACGGCACCGCGGAGCAGGTGCTGTCCGCGCTCGACACGGCGCTGACCCGCGCCGGGCACCGCTCCATCGTGATCGCCGCCGAGGGGGCCGCGGTGACCGGGACGCTGGTCTCCATGCCGCGCGTCCAGGGCGTGCCCGACGAGGGGGCGCGGGCCGCGGTGATGCGCCGCGTCGCCGCCACCGTGGCGAAGGCCGTGGAGCAGCATCCGGTGGACCTCGTCCACCTGCACGTCCGCGACTTCGCCGCCTGCCTGCCGCCGCCGGGCGTGCCGGCGCTGGTGACCCTGCACCATCCGCTCGACCGCTATCCGGCGCGGGCGCTGATCCCGGGGCGGCCCGGCACGCACCTGCACGGGGTCTCGTCGGCCCAGATGCGCTCGGCCCCGGCGGGGCTGGCGCTCCTGCCGCCCATCGAGACCGGGGTGGCGGTGGACCGCCTGCACATCCGGGTCCCCAAGCGCCGCTTCGTCGTCAGCCTGGGCCGCATCGAGCGGCCCCGGGGCTTCCACATCGCGCTGGACGCCGCGCGGGCGATCGACATGCAGTTCCTGCTCGGCGGCGAGGTGCCGCGCAGCCCCGAGCATCAGCGCTATTTCCTGGACGAGATCCGGCCGCGGCTCGACGCCAAGCGCCGCTACCTCGGCCCCATCGGCTTCGGGCGCAAGCGCTGGATGCTGGGGGCCGCGCGCTGCCTTCTGGCACCCAGCCTGATGGCGGAGACCAGCGCGCTGGCCGCCCTGGAGGCGCTGGCCTGCGGGACGCCGGTGGTGGCCTTCCCATCGGGGGCGCTGGCCGACATCGTGGAGCCGGGCGTGACGGGCTATCTGGTCAACGACGCGGCCGAGATGGCCGCAGCCATCGAGGCGGCCGAGACCCTGGATCCGGATGCCTGCCGTGCCGCCGTGCGCGTGCGCCATTCGGTGGAGGTGATGACCGCCCGCTACCTCGCCCGCTACGAGGAGCTGGCGGCGGGGATGGCGCTGGCGGCGGAGGCACGGTGAGCGGGCCGGGGCTTGCCGCTCAGGGCGGAGCGCAGCGCTTGGCCAGATGCACGTGGTCGGCGAAGCGGCCGCCGAGCAGGGCGTAGCGGCGGGCCACCGCCTCCTCCGCGAAGCCGTGGGCGGCGGCGAAGCGCCGCCCCGCGGCGTTGTGGCCGAGCACCCAGAGCGTCAGCCGGTGCAACCCCTGCGCCCGCGCCCATGCCTCGGCCGCCGCCAGCAGGCGGCTGCCGACGCCGCGGCGCCACCAGGCCCGCCGCACCGCCAGGGCGAGGCCGGCCTCGTGGGCGG
>JAEZHQ010000398.1 GCA_023416455.1 Pseudomonadota bacterium
GGCGGGCCACCTGGTCGCGCAGCTCGGCCCCCGACCAGCGGCGCTCCACCTTGTCCTCGGCGCGGAAGACGACGGCGTCGGCGTCGCCGGCGGGGGCGCCGGCCAGCAGGTTCTCGGCGTAGCTGAGACGGGCCTCGGGGAACCAGCGGGCCCCCGGCATGCGGTCGCCGTCGACCAGCGTGACCGCTCCCGGCTCGCCGATCAGGCCCGCCCACCCCCACAGGTAGCGCCAGAACCCCTCGGGCTCGGCCACCGACCAGGCGTGAAGCTCGTCGAAATCGGCCAGGCGCAGGCCGAAGCGCGCGTTCACCGCCGCGCGGAAGCGGGTGAGGTTGGCGTCGGCGATGCGCTCCGCCGACGGCCGCCACAGCGGCTGGTCCATGGATGCGGCCCTCCCTGAGGAATCTTGGTTGGCGTGACCTTAGAGCGGATCGCGCAAAACCGGAATCGGTTTGAAGCGTGAATCCGCCCGCGGAACAAAGCCATGGAGTTTCGTGCGTTTCTGTTCAAACGCGCGAAACTCTAAACCAGACCGGACGGATCCGTCTGCGCTTCGGATTCGGCGGCGGCCGGGGAACCATCACCACCAGGGCGGGTTGCTCGGCGAGTGGCCGGACGGGCCAAGCGGCGAGACGGGAGCAGCCATGACGGTGATCGGCATTTCCGGGTCCTACGGCGGCCTCAACATCGGCGACGAGGCGATCCTCACATCGGTGATCGAGCAGTTGCGGGCGACGGTGCCGGGGGTCGAGATCGTGGTCTTCAGCCGCAACGCCGCCCACACGCAGGAGAACCATGCGGTGGAGCGCGTGCTGAACCCGCGCGAGGCGATGCGCGACGAGATCACGCCGGAGGTCGAGCGGCTCGACCTGCTCCTGCTGGGCGGCGGCGGCATCCTCTACGACAGCGAGGCGCAAACCTATCTGCGCGAAGTGACCATCGCCCAGAGCCTGGGAATCCCGACCTACACCTGCGCCATCGGGGTGGGGCCGCTGCGCGACCGGACGGAGCGCGAGGCGGTGCGCGCCGGGCTGGACCGCATGGCCGGGATCACCGTGCGCGAGCAGAGCGCCATGCGCCTGATCGAGGAGATCGGGGTGGAGGTCCCGGTGACGGTCACCGCCGACCCGGCGCTCCTGCTGGCACCGGAGCCCTTCACCGACGCCATGCTGGCGGAGGCCGGCATCCCCCGTGACCGGCCGCTCGTCGGGCTGTCGGTTCGCGAGCAGGGGGCGGCGGCGCCGGAGCTGTCGGAGACCGCCTACCACCAGCTTCTCGCCGAGGGCGCCGACTTCATCGTGGAGCGCTTCGGCGCCGATGTCGTCTTCGTGCCCATGGAGCGCGCCGACGTGCGCGAGGCGCACCGCGTCATGGGCCGCATGAGCCTGGCCGAGCGCGCCCATCTGCTGAAGTACCGCTACCAGCCGCGCCAGATCATCGGGCTGATGCAGCATTTCGAGATGGCGGTCGGCATGCGGCTGCATTTCCTGATCTTCGCCGCGATCACCGGCACGCCGCTGCTGGCGCTGCCCTACGCCTTCAAGGTGTCGGATTTCCTGACGTCGCTGGGGCTGGAGCCGCGCGGCATGGCGTCCCACACGACGGCCGGGACCTTCCTGGCCGACCTGGACCGGCTGTGGGACCACCGCGCCGGGCAGAAGGCGCTGCTGCGCGAGCGGGTTCCCGGCCTCCAGGAGCGCGCCCGCTGCACCGTGCCGCTCGCCGTCCAGACGGTGCGGCCCCGCGGCGGGGTCGCCGCCGAATAGCCGAAGGTTGCAAGAAAGGAGCGCACCCGTGCCTGTTCTCACATGCCCGTCCGATGCGGACGCCGTTACGCTGCCCCCGCGCCGGGCGACGCGGGTGGGGCGCTGCCAGGTGCTCGTCGTCGGCGGCGGGCCGGCCGGCCTGGGCGCCGCCGTCGGGGCCGCGCAGTCCGGCGCCGACACCGTCCTGGTGGAGCGCTACGGCTTCCTGGGCGGCAACGCCACCGTGGCGCTGGTGATGCCCTGGATGAGCTTCTACACCCAGCGCGGCTCGGTCGCGGTGGTCGACAACACCCGGCTGATGCCGCAGGACCACGGGCCGGGCGAGCCGGTGGTGGGCGGCGCCCTGGCGGTCCTCCTGGGCCGGCTCTACGCCAGCCACGGGGCGATCCCGCCGTCCCCCGACACCGGCTTCACCGTTCCCTTCGACCCGGAGATCCTGAAGGTCGCGGCCCAGGAGCTTCTGGACGAGGCGGGGGTCAGGGTGCTGCTGCACGCCTTCGCCTCGACGGTCCTGCACGACGGCGCCGGCCGGCCATCCGCGGTCGTGTTCGAGACCAAGTCCGGCCCGGTGGTGATCGAGGCCGACACCATCGTCGACTGCACCGGCGACGGCGACATCGCCGCGCTGGCCGGCTGCGACTACGAGGTCGGGCGCGAGGAGGACGGGCTGACCCAGCCGATGACGTTGATGTTCCGCATGGTCGGCTTCGACCACGGCGCCTTCTCGGACTTCGTGCACGGCAACCCGACCCAGTGGCGCGGCGTGCACGGCCTGTGGGATCTGGTCTCCAAGGCCACGGCCAACGGCGACCTCGACCTGACGCGCGAGGACATCCTGTTCTTCGCCACGACCCACCCGGGGGAGGTGGCGCTGAACTGCACGCGGGTCACCGGCGTGCTCGGCACCGACGTCTTCGACCTCACCCGGGCGGAATGGGAGAGCCACCGGCAGGCCGACCAGATCGCCCGCTTCCTGCGCAAGTACGTGCCCGGCTTCGACCGGGCCTACAGCTGCCAGACCGGCACCGCCGTCGGCGTGCGCGAGACCCGGCGCGTCGTCGGCGACTACCGCATGAGCGTCGACGACGTGCTGGGGGCCGCCACCTTCACCGACGCGGTGGCCCGCGGCACCTACCCGGTGGACATCCACAGCCCCACCGGGCGCGGCACGGTGCTGAAGAAGGTGCCGTCCGGCGCCTGGTACGAGATTCCCCTGCGCGCGCTGCTGCCCAAGGGGGTCGACAACCTGCTGGTGGCCGGCCGCTGCATCTCCGGCAGCCACGAGGCCCATTCCTCCTACCGGGTCACCCCCACCTGCATGGCGACCGGCCAGGCCGCCGGGGTCTGCGCCGCCATGGCCGCCCGCCGGCGCGAGCGGCCGCGCGACATCCCGGTCGGGGCGGTCCAGGCGGAGCTGCTCCGCCAAGGGGCGCTGCTGCGCGAACCGGGGCGCTGAGCGGGGTCCTGCCGGCGACCGGGCCGACAGGGCCGTCCGCCGATGGGGCCGTCCGCGGTCAGAAGGACCCGGCCGAGGCCAGGGGCGCCGCCCGCAGCTCGGCGAGGTGGGCCTCCAGCTCGGCCGCCCGGCGGACGCCGGTGTGGGCGG
>JAEZHQ010000486.1 GCA_023416455.1 Pseudomonadota bacterium
GGCCGAGGCGACCCTGGCCGGCGTCGCGGAACGGATGCGCGCCGCCCCCGCCATGCGGCTTCAGCTGCGCTCCTACGCCGGCGGCGATCCGGATGCGGCGCGCGAGGCGCGGCAACTGTCGCTGGCCCGCGCGCTCGCCGTGCGCGAACGGCTGACGGCGCTGGGCGTACGCAGCACCCGCATCGACATCCGCGCCCTGGGCCTCCAGGCCGGCGACGGTTTGCCCGACCGCATCGATCTGGATTTCCTGAACGAGTGATCCCATGGCCGCCATCGCCCCGTCCCGACCGCTGGAGGAGCCTACGCCGATGACGCGCCCGGAGCGCTTCCTCACACGGATGATCCTGTTTTTGCTCGTGGTCGGGGGGGTGTGCGCTCTGCTGTTCCCGGCGCTGCGCGACGCCTTCATGAACAACCCCGCGCTCAACGGGCTGATTCTCGGCACGCTGCTCGCCGGCATCCTGTTCATCTTCCGCCAGGTCCTGATGCTGCGGCCCGAGGTGGCCTGGCTGGAGCACTTCCAGGGTGGCGGTTCGGCGGCCACCGCGCCGGAGGCGGTCCTGCTCGCCCCCATGGCGCGCATGCTGGGCGAGCGGCGCGGCCGGCTGACCCTGTCGGCGCTGTCCATGCGCTCGCTGCTCGACGGCATCGCTTCGCGCCTCGACGAATCGCGGGAGCTGTCG
Source organism: Pseudomonadota bacterium (assembly GCA_023416455.1). Classification (GTDB taxonomy): domain Bacteria; phylum Pseudomonadota; class Alphaproteobacteria; order Azospirillales; family Azospirillaceae; genus Azospirillum. The sequence continues at coordinate 684 of JAEZHQ010000486.1, forward strand.
CGCTACCTGATCGGGCTTCTGATCTTCCTCGGCCTGCTCGGCACCTTCTGGGGCCTGCTGCACACCGTGCAGTCGGTGGCCAGCGTGATCGGCGGGCTGTCGGTGCAGGGCGGCGACGTCGGCTCGATGTTCGCCAACCTCCAGCATGGGCTGGAGGCGCCGCTGACCGGCATGGGCACGGCCTTCAGCTCCTCCCTGTTCGGCCTTGCCGGCTCGCTGGTGCTGGGCTTCCTCGAACTCCAGGCCAGCCAGGCGCACAACCGTTTCTTCCAGGACGTGGAGGACTGGCTGTCCGGGGCCACCCGCCTGTCGAGCGGGGCCGGTGGCGGGCTGGAGACCGGCGACCAGCCGGTGTCCGCCTATCTCCAGGCGCTGCTGGAGCAGACGGCGGAGAACCTCGACTCCCTCCAGCGCACCGTCGCCACCTCCGAGGAGGGCCGGCGCGCCGCCAACGCCAACCTGCTGGCTCTGACCGAGCGGCTGTCCACCCTGACCGACCAGATGCGCGCCGAACAGCAGCTCCTCCTGCGCCTGGGCGAAAACCAGCTCGAAATGAAGGGCCTGCTCGACCGGCTGTCCGACGCGGCCATCGGCGGTTTCGACGACGCCTCGCGCCAGCATCTGCGGAACATGGACATCTATCTCGCCCGGATCGTCGAGGACTCCTCCAACGGCCGGACCCAGGTGATCCAGGAAATCCGCAGCGAGATCAAGCTCCTGGCCCGCACCATCGCCGCCCTGGCCGAGGACGCCGAACAGCGCTGACAAAAAAGCCCCCGTCCCCTGGCAAAGGGGCGGGACGAACGTGGAAGGACGGACCACCATGGCCAGCATCAGCCGCCGCAACGGCCACCGCGAGGCCAGCGCCTGGCCCGGCTGGGTCGACGCGCTGTCCTCCCTGGTCATGGTCGTCATCTTCCTGCTGATGATCTTCGTGGTGGCGCAGTTCTACATGGCCACCGCCCTGACCGGCCGGGACGAGCAGCTGGTCAGCCTCAACCGCAAGGTCGCCGAGCTGAACGACCTGCTGTCGCTGGAGCGCGACGCCAACGCCGACCTGCGCCTCAGCATCGCCCAGCTTTCCACCGAACTTCAGGGCTCCGTCGCCGCGCGCGACGACATGACGGTGCTCCTGGGCGCGCTGGAGGACGATCGCGAGCGCGCCGCCCGGCTGGCCGAGGAGCTTCAGCGCACCATCCGCGCCGACCGCGAGACGCTGGAGGTGAAGCTGAGGGAGCTGGTCAGCCTCCAGGCCGACCTCAAGGCCCTGCGCGAGGCCCGGCAGTCGCTGGAGGGCGAGCTGGCCGAAGCCGCCGCCGCGCTGCGCCTGACCGACGAGCAGCGCCAGGGCCTGCTGGCCGAGCTGGGCGGCGCGCGCGACCGCGCCAAGGCGCTGGAGGCCCGGCTCGCCGAGGCCGGGGAGAAGACCATGCTGGCCCAAAAGGAGATCGAGGAGCGCGACGTCCGCATCGCCGGCCTTCAGGCCGAGGTCGAGCAGCGCGAGGGCCGCGTCGCCGCCCTCCGGACGGAGATCGAACAGCGCGACCTCCGCCTCTCCGACCTTCTGGCGTCCCTGGCCGGCGAGCAGGCGGCATCGGCCGACGGCCGCCGCCAGGTGGACCTGCTGAACCAGCAGATCGCCGCGCTGCGCGATCAGCTGGCCCGCATCGGGGCGGTGCTGGAGGCGTCGGAGAAGAAGTCGGAGGAACAGAAGGTCCAGATCGCCGAGCTGGGCTCCCGCCTCAACCAGGCGCTCGCCGCCAAGGTCCAGGATCTCGCCCGCTACCGTTCGGAGTTCTTCGGCCGGGTGCGCGAGGCCCTGGGCAACCGCCCGGACGTGCGCATCGTGGGCGACCGCTTCGTCTTCCAGTCCGAGCTGCTGTTCCCGTCGGGCTCGGCCACGCTTGAGGAGGCCGGCAAGGCCCGCCTGGCCGATCTGGCCCACACCCTTGCCGAGATCGGGCGGAGCATCCCGCCGGACGTGAACTGGGTGCTGCGGGTGGACGGCCACACCGACATCCGCCCCGTCCGCTTCCAGTTCGCCTCCAACTGGGAGCTGTCGGCGGCGCGCGCCATCTCGGTCGTGAAATTCCTGATGGACCAGGGAATCCCGGCGGAGCGCCTGGCCGCCGCCGGCTTCGGCGAGCACCAGCCGCTCGACCACGGCACCGGCGAGGAGGCGCTGGCCCGCAACCGCCGGATCGAGATCAAGCTGGACCAGCGCTGACGCCGCCCCCCACGCCCTGTCCTTATCCTGCCCCCGGCTCCCCCTGCAACGCGGGGGGGCCAGGGGAAGGCGGGGACGCCCCGGCTACTCCGCCGCCTCGGCCCGGCCCGCCGGCGGGGTCCAGCGCAGGACCGGCTTGCGGGCGGCCGCGGTCTCGTCCAGGCGGCGGCGCGGGGTCAGGCGCGGTGCCGCCTGGAAATGCGCCACGTCGCCGGCCTTGGCCCGCTCCGCCAGCGCCCGCAGCGCGGTGACGAACTGGTCGAGGCCGGCCTTGGACTCGGTCTCCGTCGGCTCGATCAGCAGGGCGCCGTGGACGACCAGCGGAAAATACATGGTCATCGGGTGGAAGCCCTCGTCGATCAGCGCCTTGGCGATGTCGAGCGTGGTCACCCCGGTGCCCTTGAGGAAGCGGTCGTCGAACAGGCACTCGTGCATGCAGGGGCCCTCGAAGGACGGGGTCATCACGTCCTTCAGGCTGGCCAGCAGGTAGTTGGCGTTGAGCACCGCGTCGCTGGCCACCTGCCACAGCCCGTCGGAACCGTGGCTCAGCATGTAGGCGAGCGCGCGCACGAACATGCCCATCTGGCCGTGGAACGCCTTCATGCGGCCGAAGGAGGGACCGTCGCCCGCCTGCTCGACCAGGCGGAAGCCGTCCTTGCCCTGCACCACATAGGGCACGGGGACGTAGGGCGCCAGGGACTCCGCGAAGACCACCGGGCCGGAGCCCGGGCCGCCGCCGCCGTGCGGGGTGGAGAAGGTCTTGTGCAGGTTGATGTGCATCACGTCGATGCCGAGGTCGGCCGGTCGCACCCGCCCGACGATGGCGTTGAAATTGGCGCCGTCGCAGTAGAAGTAGGCGCCGGCCCCGTGCACCGCCTCGGCGATGGCCAGGATGTCGCGCTCGAACAGACCGCAGGTGTTGGGGTTGGTCAGCATCAGCCCGGCCACGTCGGGGCCGAGCTTGGCCTTCAGCGCCTCCAGGTCGACGCGGCCGTCGGCGGTCGCCGGGATGGATTCGACCGCGTAGCCGCAGGCGGCGGCGGTCGCCGGGTTGGTGCCGTGGGCGCTTTCCGGCACCAGGATGCGGCTGCGCCCGCCCTGGCCGGCGGCGTCGTGGGCGGCGCGGATGGCCATGATGCCGCACATCTCGCCGTGGGCGCCGGCCGCCGGGGCCAGCGTCACCGCCGCCATGCCGGTCAGGGTGGTGAGCCAGCGGCCCAGCTCGGCCATCAGCTCCAGCGCCCCCTGCACCGTGCTCTCGGGCTGGAGCGGGTGGACGTCGGAAAAGCCGGGCAGCCGCGCCATCTTCTCGTTGAGGCGCGGGTTGTGCTTCATGGTGCAGGAGCCCAGCGGGTAGAGCCCGCTGTCGATGGCGTAGTTCTTCTGCGACAGCCGCGTGTAGTGGCGGACCACCTGCGGCTCGGCGAGGCCGGGCAGGCCGACGTCGGCGCGCGGCTTCACCGCGCCCAGCCGCATCCGCAGCGTCGGCGGTGCCTCGGGCAGGTCGACGCCGCAGCGGCCGGGGCTGTCCTGCTCGAAGATCAGCGGTTCCTCGATCTGCAAGCCGCGGTTTCCGGTGACGGTGTCGGGGACCGCGCTGTCGGTGCTCCGAAGGTCGGTCGGGCGTCCCTGGGAATTCATCGCCATTGTGGAATGTCCATTCACAGAAGGTCGCCGAGGGCCTGGGCGAAGGCGTCCATGTCGGAGTCGGTGTTGGTCTCGGTGGCGGCCACCAGCAGCAAATCCTCCAGTTCGCCGGGGAACAGGCGCGAGGCCGGCACCCCGCCGAGGATGCGCCGGCGCGCCAGCTCCTCCACCACCGCGGCGGCGGGCCGCGGCAGCCGCACCGTGAACTCGTTGAAGAAGCCGTCGTTGACGATCTCGACCCCCTTGACCGCCGACAGCCGGTCGGCGAGCTGCACCGCCTTGGCGTGGTTGAGGCGGGCGAGCCGGGTGAAGCCCTCCTCGCCGAGCAGGCTGAGGTGGATCGAGAAGGCCAGCGCGCACAGGCCGGCGTTGGTGCAGATGTTGGAGGTCGCCTTCTCGCGGCGGATGTGCTGCTCGCGCGTGGAGAGCGTCAGCACGAAGCCGCGGCGGCCGTCGGCGTCCACGGTCTGGCCGCACAGCCGGCCGGGCATCTGGCGGACGTGCTTCTCCTTGACCGCGAACAGGCCGACATAGGGGCCGCCGAAGTTCAGCGCGTTGCCCAGCGACTGGCCCTCGGCGGCGACGATGTCGGCGCCCATCGCGCCGGGCGGCGTCAGCAGGCCGAGCGAGACCGCCTCCGTCACCACCACCACCAGCAGCACGCCCTTGTCCCGGCACGCCTGGGCCAGGGCGGTGTAGTCCCGGACATGGCCGAAGACGCTGGGGTTCTGGACGACCACGCAGGAGGTCTGGTCGTCGATCCAGGCCGCCGGATCCTCCGTCCCCGCCGGGTCCGCCGGCAGGGCCACGGCGTCGAATCCGACGAAGCGGGCGTCGGTCGCGGTGGTGTCGCGATAGTGCGGGTGCAGGCCGCCCGACAGAACCGCCTTCCGGCGGCGGGTGATGCGGTTGGCCATCATCACCGCCTCCGCGCAGGCGGTGGCACCGTCGTACATGGAGGCGTTGGCCACGTCCATACCGGTCAGCAGGGCGACCTGGGTCTGGAACTCGAACAGGACCTGGAGGGTGCCCTGGCTCACCTCCGGCTGGTAGGGGGTGTAGGCGGTCAGGAACTCGCCGCGCTGGACCAGATGGTCCACCGTCGCCGGGATGTGGTGGCGGTAGGCGCCGGCGCCGAGGAAGCTCGGCACGCCGCCGGCCGGCAGGTTGCGCCCCGCCATGGCCGACAGGCGCCGCTCGACCTCCAGCTCACCCATGTGGCGGGACAGCCCCTCGATCGGGCCGGGAAGGCGCGCGGCCTTCGGAACGTCGCGGAACAGATCGTCCACCGACGACGCGCGGATGGCCGCCAGCATGGACCGCCGGTCGGCCTCGGTCAGGGGCAGGTAACGCATGTCAGGCGAGCCCTTCCACATAGGCTTTGTAGGCATCCGCGTCCATCAGCCCGTCCAGCTCGGCCGGGTCGGCGAGGCGCAGCCTGAAGAACCAGCCGTCGCCCTCGGCGCCGGTGTTGACGCGGGCCGGTTCGTTCTCCAGCTCGTGGTTGACCTCGACCACCTCGCCCGAGACGGGGGCGAAGATGTCGCTGGCCGCCTTGACGGACTCGACCACAGCGACCTCCTGGCCCTGGGCGACCTTGCGGCCGAGGTCCGGCAGCTCGACGAAGACCACGTCGCCCAGCTGGTTCTGGGCGTGGTCGCTGACGCCGACGGTGCCGACGTCGCCCTCGACGCGGATCCACTCGTGGTCCTTCGTGTATTTGACGGTCATGCGGGTCCCCTGTTCTGGTCGTTCGGTTGGCTGGTGGATTCGGCGCCCGGTCCGGCGCCCGGATGAGGATGCTCAGCCGCGGTGGTAGCGTTGCGGCACGAAGGGCATGCGGGCGACCCGCGCCGCCAGCGGCTTGCCGCGGACCATGAGCTGCACCGGCGCGCCGGGCTCGGCGTGGGCGCGCTCCACATAGCCCATGGCGACCGGCGCGTTGGCGGTGGGGCCGAAGCCGCCGCTGGTGACCTCGCCGATGCGGCGTCCCGCGGTGTCGGTGATCTCGGTGTGCTCGCGGGCCGGGGCGCGGCCGTCGGGGCGGATGCCCACGCGGCGGCGTGGCGCCCCCTCGGCAAGCTGCTTCAGGATGGTGTCGGCACCGGGAAAGCCGCCTTCCTGCCGGCGGCGCTTGGACAGCGCCCATTCCAGCGCGGCCTCGACCGGAGTCGTCGTCTCGTCGATGT
>JAEZHQ010000510.1 GCA_023416455.1 Pseudomonadota bacterium
GCCTGAAGCGCGACTTGGCGGCGGTGCGGGCGGCCTTGTCGCTGCCGTGGAGCACCGGGCCGGTGGAGGGACAGATCAGCACGCTGAAAACGACCAAGCGCACGATGAACGGCCGCGGTGGCTTCGACCTGCTGCGCCATCGCGTCCTTGAGGCCGCCTGAACGGCACCGCTCAAGCCGTCCCTGTGCACCGAGTTTGCGGATGGACCAGCTTACGGGTAGTACTTACAGAGGTGGAGCTTCAGCAGCCGTTCCCGTTCCTTCCAGTAGCGTTCGGCCCGCCCGACCGCCTTCAGGTGCGCGATGTAGAGCGTGGCCGCGTCGGCCACCGTGCGGGGTTTCTCCAAGCCGAGTACCGCCCGCGTTTCGGCCGCCTTCGGGTCCTGGCCGCTGCGCGCCTCCGAGACGATTCGGCCGGCCTCCAGCCGCGCATCGGACAGTGACACCGCCGGATAGGCGCCCAGTGCGACGCGGCGCTGGATACCCTTGCCTCCGCCCTCCGCCCTCCGCGCGGACGCGGCAGCGCAGGTACCATGTCTTGGTGCCGCTCGGATGGACCTGCAATTCGAGGCCGGCGCCGTCCCTCAGAATGGTGCGAATCCCGTCCTTGGCGCGGGCGTGGCGGATCGTCGTGTCGGTCAGTCTGGGCATGGGCGTTCTTAGACTGTCAGAAATACAGTCCGATAAATGGTGTCACAGCCGGTGTCACACAAATCGCGGATGCCAGGGGGTAGAGTGGCGAATCCAAGCGTAGTCCCGGCGGCCCAATCAGTCGCCTGCATGATGTCACGCTTTTCGGAATTGCCTTGAAACTTCAGCCTGTTGCCGGCATATAGGATTCCGGCATTTTCAGCGTTTTCTGGCCCTCGCGTTCACCTCGCCGAAGGGCCTGAAATACTGATGGAGATGCAGAGCGACGACTACCTGAAGCGGCCGCATCTGACGTTATTTTCCGGGCGCGGGCGGGCGGCGCGCCCGTGCCTCACGAGGGAAACGGAGATGGCAACCCGTTCCCGGCGATGGCCCGCGCCGCGGCGGTCATGGTCGGAGGGGGCTGGATCCGTCGGCCGCTGCGCTGCCGGTATGAGTTGTTCCACCGGCCGGCCGGGATCGCGGGTCTTCCGCTGGCGTCCGCGGGCGCTCCCTCGTCTTCGCGGGACTGCCCCGGACTCCCTCGGGCTCGGCAGGGCCTTTACCAGGGCCTTTACCAGGGCCGCGCCGGGGCCGGGGCGTCGTCGTGGCCGGGGCCGGCGACGGCGTTGCGGCCGGAGCGTTTGGCGCGGTAGAGGCTGCGGTCGGCTTCGGCGAACATGGCGGTGAACAGGGCGGCGAAGTCGGTGGCCGGGTCGTCGGGCGCCGCCTCGGCCACGCCGATGCTGACGGTGACGGTGATCGTCAGATGCGGCAGGACCCGCGGCGTCGTCTCGACGATCCGCCGGATCGCCTCGGCCACCGCCATGGCCTGGGCGAGGCCGGTCTCGGGCAGGAGGACGCCGAACTCCTCGCCGCCGATCCGGCCGGCGAGGTCGTGGCTGCGGAGGTTCCGGACCAGCAGCCGGGCCAGATGGCACAGCGCCTCGTCGCCGGCCTCGTGGCCGTGGGTGTCGTTGATCACCTTGAAATGGTCGATGTCGAGCAGGAGCAGGCTGAGCCGGCGGCCGTGGCGGCGGGCGCGCGCCAGCTCGCGCTCGCACTCCGCCTGGAAATGCCGGCGGTTGGACAGGCCGGTGAGGAAGTCGACGTTGGCGGCCTGCTCCAGATGCCGCTCGGCGGCGTTGCGGCTGTGCTCGTAGACCATGGCGCCGATGGTGGCGGCCGTCAAAGCCCCCATGCCGTTGAGGATCGTCACCGCACTGATCCCCGGGGCGCCGTCGGCGAGGGCGTGCAGCAGGCCCGCCAGCATGGCGGCGGCGAACAGGGCGGTGAGCGCAAGCCCGCGCCGCAGGCCGAGCAGGAAGAAGGCCAGGAGCGGAGTCAGCGGGGCCCAGGCCAGCGCCGCCTGCTTGATTCCATCGCCCAGGACGACGACCAGGATGGTCAGGACGGCGGTCGAGCAGGCGATCCAGGCGACGGGGTCGATGCCCGCCCCCCGGCGCAGGGCGATCAGGCAGCCGGCGAAGACCAGCGCGGCGGCGGCCTCCACCGCCGCCTCCAGCCGGTGCCCGGAGACCAGCAGGTCGAAGGGCACGAACAGCAGCGTCACGAGAACGGCGATGAACAGCGCGCAGTTCAGCAGGGTCAGCCGGCGGTGCTGGGGATCCCGCCTGGCGAGGCCGCGCCCGGACGTCAGGAGGTCGTCCAGCCAGCGGCGATCAGGGCGCTTGTCGACCCCGCTCACCGCCGTCCCGGTCCCCCGCCCGTCACGCTGCGCGATACCATGCACCGGAGCACCGAGGCTGCCTTCGCTCCATGTTCGATGATGCCATCATTGGGTGCCGAGTCTTAACCAATGGTTGATGTCCCCGACGGTTGGCATCGGCTTGCCTTTTGCGGCGGCCCGTGGGGGATGCTGGCACCGGTTGGCGGGCGGGCGGGGCGGGCGGACCGGCCGGTCGCCGTGGATTTTCGGCGGAGGTACCCCGTCGATGACCGGTTACTCCCGCATTGCGTTGAAGATGTCGCGCGGTTCCGCGTTGTATCCCATGACCGGAGGGATGGGAATGGAGACGGCTGGCGATGCCGGAACGGGACCGGTGCCGTGCACCGATGCTGGCGCTGTTGACGGCGATGCTTCTGGAAGGGGCGCTCCTGGCGATGGCCTCGGCGAGCGAGGCGCGCAGCGTCGACTGCTGGGTGCTCGGCGGCAGCCGGCTGGAGGGCGCGCGCGTCGACGGCCAGTGCGAGGATGCCTTCTCCCGCAACTCCCGGCCCGGGCTGCCGCCGGCGGTGGCCCCGCCCGCAGCGCCCCTGCCTGCGGTCAAGCCGGCGCCTCCCGCCGTGACCGCCAC
>JAEZHQ010000514.1 GCA_023416455.1 Pseudomonadota bacterium
GGTGTTCAGCCGGCTGATCCCCATGTCGCGCATGGCGTCGTCGGTCACGTCGTCGCGGATGACCAGCGCCGTCGGGCTGGTGCCGGACAGGCCGCGCCCGGCCCGGATGGCGTCGATGGTGGACAGGTTGGCGACCAGCTCCTGGCGCCGCGCCGCCTCATCCTGGAGCGCCGCGGTGCGCTGCGCCTCCTCCCGCATCTGGTGCTGCTTCTGCGCGGTCTTGGCCGCCTCCGCCTGCGCCTCACCCTGCTGGACGGCGGAATAAGTGCTGACGGCGGCGGAAAGGAGGGTTGCTGCTGCGGCGACGTAGCCCATGGGTCACCCCACCGATTTGATGTAGATGCGCTCGATGGCGCGATAGCCGAGCCGCTCGAAAAGCGGGCCGGTGTCGAAATGCAGCTTCACCTTGGAGACGATGCGGTTGACGCCGCGCGCCCGCAGATGCTCCTCCGCGACGCGGAGAAGGCGCATGCCGGCCGCATCCACCCGGGCATAGGTGTCCCAATCCGGATCGAGCGGGACCGTATCCCGCTCAACTGCGATTTCCTCCCAGTGCCGGCGCAGAAGGGGCTCCGCCTCCTCCCGCACGTCGCCAAGTTTTTCAATCTGGAATGCCAGCATCAGACCACCACCTCCATCTGAAGCCCCAGGATGTTGTGTCTTCGCACGCAAGCGGCGGCAGATGTTGCCGCCGGCCGCGGTCGATTGTATCACAGGGAGGGATTGTCGGCGTCCTGATCTGGCTATTGTTGCCGATCCTGGCGACGCACGGCGATGGGGCGGAGGCGGCCGTTGGTGGAGAAGGAAGCGACGCGCACTCGACAGTCGTCGGTGATCTATCGCCAGCTCGTGGCGGCGCTGCTGCGGCGGGCGCGGGACATGGGCCTGCCGCAGTGGGAGGTCGACGACCTGGCGGGCGCGCAGGACCGCTATCTTGCGAAAATCGCGAGCCCGGACACCCCGGCGGGGCGCATCGCCGGCTGGAGGGTCCTGGACGAATACATGGCCGCGCTGTGGCCGGACGGCTTCATGGTCGCGGTCCAGCCGCTGGGGCCGGCGCTGCCGCGGGGAGCCCGGCCGGATGCGCCGCCGCGCCTGCCCGGAACCGGCGGGGTGCATTGGCGGCGCCTGCGGAATCCCCGCCCTCTTGCCTATCTCACCCACCCGAATCTGGATTTGGCCATGGATCAGTTCGTTGTTCGCCATGAGGCTTTGCGGATCGCGGCGACGGCCGGCGGATCGCCCGCCGACGTCGTGAAGCGCGCACGGACCTATGAGGCGTTTCTGCGCGGCGATGGAGCGGCGGGCAGCCGGCCCGCGCCGGCCAACGATCAGGAGACCCGCCATGCCGGCCAGCGTTGATTCCGGCCTGCCTGCCCCGGCGGGCGCGAAGGCCCCGCGGCGGGTCGGCGGGAAGCTCGGCCGGGCCATCGACTTCCTGGTCAGCGGTGAGTGCAAGACCATCAAGGCGGCGGCGGCGCGGGCGGGAATGGCGCGGGAGACGCTGAGCCGACAGCTGGGGAAGCCGCACGTTCAAGCGGAGCTTCAGGCGCGGGTGGATCGGCTCGTCAAGGGCGTGTCCGTCGTGCGCGCGGCGGCGGTGCTCGACGCGCTGCTGGACGCTTCGAGCGAGCACGTGCGGTTGAAGGCCGCGGAATTGGTGCTGGCGATGAACGGCCATCGGCCGCCGCCGGCGGGGGTCAACGTCCAGGTCAACAACTCGGTGGGCTACATCATCGACCTGAGGGAGCCGATCGGGGAGACGCACCAGGTGATCAGCGGCGGGGGGAGCATGGTGGTCACGGATGCCCCGCCGGTGCCGACGAAGGGGGAGCAGGATGCGAACGGATGAAGCCCTCAAAGCGCGGGTGACGGCGTACCTCGAACACCAGGAGCTTGAGCGCGTCCGGCGCTACCTCGCCACGGGGCGCCCACATCAGCGCCTGTCCGACGCGGAGCTGACCGCGTGCTGGTGCGATGCCTTCGCCGCCATGGCCGCGGACATCGGTTCTCTGCCCCTCCAGCGTCATGAGGACGATCTCCAGGCGGAATTCACGATCCGTCGCCTCGTTCCGCCCTTCGATGCCGTCGCCCGGCACGTCCAGGCCCTGGTCGAGGCGTCCCGCGCCCTCGCCGAATCCTGGGCTGCCGATCCGCAGCGCCGGCGTGCCGTCGGGGCGGCGATGCTGCGGGACCTGGCCGAGCATGAGTGCGCCTTGGCGGCGGAGCGGGTGCGGCCGAACTGAGGATGCCTTTCCCGCCCGGCGGGATATCCCGTCGGAACCGAGAGGGGTTAAGGGGCCGGGTTATCCCTCAGCGGGAATGACGCTCCCCCTGCGTCGGCGCCACCCTCAATGCGCAGAAGGGCGATTCGCCGGCCAGCACACTGGTGGCGATGAAGCCCGTTGCCGAGGGTATGGGGCTTTCCTGGCAGGGGCAGCACGAGAAGCTGAAGAAACACCCCGTGCTGAGCAAGGGTATCAAGGAAATCCTGATACCCTCCGCCGGCGGCATGCAGGCCATGACGGCGCTCCCGCTTTCGCGGCTGAACTTCTGGTTGGCAACCCGCCGCCTTCCGCCGGGGGCGCTGGGGGCGTGCTGGATGCGTCCTGCGACGCTTCCGCTACGTGGGTGGCTGGTACCCCTTCAGGACGCGCCACGGGGCTCCGGACGGGCGGCGGCGGGGGTCTGGATCGGTGGGGGTGGGGCGCGGGACGCATCGCCGGATGCGCCCGGTGCTGGAAGCGCTCCCGGTTCGGGCGGTTTCCCGCACGGACGAGCGGGGAAGGGGGCGGAACCCGTGCGGATCGCGACAGAACCTCAAGAGGTTGATCACGGCCGTGCCGGGCCGGCGGCGAAGCGCATGCCCTGATGGTGGAAGGGGACGCGCCGGGTTGGGGTCTGGGGGGATTGTCACGTTTCGGGCCGATGTCGGGCGCTTCTCACGCAAGAGGGCCGGAAAGCCATCGCCGCGGGCGGGTGCTGCTCTTCGACACCCGGACAAGCAGCCGGGCAGCCTCGCCGTCCGGTCATCAGGCTGCGGCCGGGCGGAGCTGCACCACCTTGCCGTCGGCAGGGGTGCCGATGACGATCTGCTCCACCCTCCGCGCCCATGCGTCGAGGGCGGCGCGGCGCTCGTCCAGGTACTGGTGGCGGTTGTAGACGGCGGCCACGCCCTTGATGGTGCCTTGGGTGTGGTTGAGGATGCGGTCGGCGACCTGCGGCGCGATTCCCATCGCGGCGAGCCCGGTGGTCACCGTCCGCCGGATGTCGTGGAACCGCCAGTTTTCCGGTGCCTGGACCCGCTCGGGGGCGTCGCCGCGTTCCTGGGCGGCCTTCCGGCGCGCTTCCAGCATCTGCCGATCCAGCTTGTTCTTGATGCCCGAATAGTCGGACATGGGCGTGGTGCCGTTGGAGGTGAGTACGAAGTCGCTGAGCTTGCCGTCGTCCAGCGTGATCCGGGGCATGGACTCCAGGATGGCCACCGCCGAGTCCGGCAGGGGAACCACATGGGCCTTGCCGTTCTTCGCCCGCTCCTTCGGGATGACCCAGACCTTGCCCGCGATGTCCAATTCGTCCCACCGCATGCCGGCGACTTCGGTTCGGCGCTGGGCGGTCAGAACCAGCAGCTTGACGAAGGCGCGGGAGGGGACTTTGAGCGCGGCGGCGGCGGCCCATATCTCGCGCAGTTCGGCATCGGTCAGCACGCGATCCCGGCCCTCTTCGGCAGTCGGCAACTGGACTCCCGCGCATGGGTTGGCCTGCACGAAATCCTTGCTCGCCGCCCAGTTGAACAGCTTCCGGGTGACGGCCAGGGCGCGGTTGGCGAGCACCGGCGTGCCGGCGTCCACCAGATCATCCACCAGCTTGTTCACGTCCTTGCGCGTGATGCCTTCCACCGGACGCTTGCCCCAAACCGGGGTGACGTGCTTGTCGAGAATGCGTTTGGTCTCCGGCCATGACCGGGTGTTCGGCTTGGCGTACCGGTCGATGAACAGCTCCACCACCTTGGCGAAGGTGTCGGCCTGGTTGGCGGCGGCCTCCCGCTCGGTGATCCGTTTGGCCTGCGGGTCGGTCCCGGCCTTCACTTGGCCAAGGAGCCTGATCGCCTCGGCGCGCGCGGCATCAGCGGTCCAAGGGCTGCCGTGCTTGCCGATGGTGTAGCGCTTCGGAGCGGTCGCCCGGCTGCCGTCCACCCGGTACTGCAAGAGGTAGACCTTGGAGCCCGCGGGCGTGACCTTCAACCCGAACCCCTTCACCTCCGCGTCCCAGACGAACACGTCCTTCGCACCCGGCTTCGTCGCGTCCACCACGCGCTTGGTGATCTTCTCCGGCATGTCCGCTCCCCGCACCACCGTGATTGCTGGCTGGCTTTCAGCAATC
>JAEZHQ010000580.1 GCA_023416455.1 Pseudomonadota bacterium
GCGCCATGGGCGGAGCGGCGATGGTCGGCCTCGGGCTGGCCCTGGCGCAGCCGTCCCGCCCGGTCGCGGTCATCACCGGCGACGGCGAGCAGCTGATGGGGCTGGGGGCGCTGGCCACCATCGCGGCCCAGCGGCCGTCCAACCTGTCGATCGTCGTCATCGACAACGAGCGCTACGGCGAAACCGGGATGCAGCGCAGCCACACCGCGCACGGCGTCGATCTGGCGGCCGTCGCCAGGGCGACCGGCTTTGAGAACGTGTTCACGGCGACGGCCGAATCCGACGTGCAGGGGCTCGCCGAACGCCTCCACGCGCGCGCGGGCCTGGCCTTCGCCACCGTCAAGGTAAGCCCCGAGGACCTGCCGAGGGTGCTGCCGCCCCGCGACGGCGCCTTCCTCAAGGGCCGCTTCCGCCAGGCGGTGGTCGGCGCGACGCACTGAAGCGTCCTCGCCGACCGTCTCGGAAACCATGTGACGACCTTGAAAACAAGGCTTGACCGGAAAGGGAGGGCGCCATGCCGGTAAAGGGCAACTTCATCAACGGCGAATGGGTCCAGGGCGACCGGTTTGCCCCCAACATCAACCCGTCGAACCTCGACGACGTGGTCGGCGACTATGCCCGCGGCGGCGCCGGCGACGTCGGGCAGGCCATCGCGGCGGCCCGTGCGGCCTTCCCGTCCTGGTCGCGATCCCTCATCCAGACCCGGGCGGACATTCTCGAACGGATCGGCGTCGAGCTGCTGGCCCGGCGCGAGGAGCTTGGCGCGCTGTTGTGCCGCGAAGAGGGGAAGACCCTGCCCGAGGCCATCGGCGAGGTGGCCCGCGCGGCGCAGGTCTTCAAGTTCTTCGCGGGCGAGGCGTTGCGCGCCCCGGGCCAGAAGCTGCCGTCGGTCCGCCCCGGGCTGGAGGTCGAGATCTCGCGGGAGCCGCTCGGGGTGATCGGCGTCATCACGCCGTGGAACTTCCCCATCGCCATTCCCGCCTGGAAGATCGCGCCGGCGCTCGCCTTCGGCAACTGCGTCGTGTTCAAGCCGGCGGACCTGACCCCCGGCTCGGCCTGGGCGCTGGCCGAGATCATTTCCCGCTCGGGGCTGCCGGCCGGCGTGTTCAATCTGGTGATGGGGCCGGGTTCGAGCGTCGGGCAGGCGATCGTCGACGGGACGGACGCCCTCACCTTCACCGGCTCGCTTCCGACCGGACGGCGCATCGCGCGCCAGGCGGCGGAACGCGGGATCAAGGTGCAGCTGGAGATGGGGGGCAAGAACCCGCTGGTCGTGCTCGACGACGCCGACCTGGACACCGCGGTGTCCTGCGCCATCAACGGCGCCTTCTTCCAGACCGGCCAGCGCTGCACCGCGTCGAGCCGGCTGATCGTCACCGCCGGAATCCACGACCGCTTCGTCGAGGCGATGCGGCGCAAGATGGCGGAGCTGACCATCGACGATGCGCTTCAGCCGGGCACGGACATCGGACCCGTGGTCGATTCCGGCCAGCTTGAGCAGAATCTCAAATACATCGAGATCGGGCTCGGCGAGGGAGCGACGAAGATTTGCGGCGGCGAAAGGCTGGAGCGCGGTAAGCCCGGCTATTACATGGCCCCGGCGCTGTTCACCGACACGCGCAACGACATGCGAATCAACCGCGAGGAGATTTTCGGGCCGGTCGCGTCGGTGATCAAGGTCGCGGACTACGACGAGGCGCTGGCCGCCGCCAACGACACGGAGTTCGGCCTGGCCGCCGGAATCGTCACGACCTCGCTCAAGCACGCCAGCCACTTCCGCCGCAACGCGGAATCGGGCCTGGTGATGGTCAACGTACCGACCGCGGGGCTGGACTTCCACGTGCCGTTCGGGGGCCGCAAGTCGTCCAGCCACGGCCCGCGCGAGCAGGGGACCTATGCGGTCGAGTTCTACACGACGGTGAAGACGTCCTACATCGCGGCCGGGTGACGGCCGCTCTCCACACGCCGGACAAGGAACAAAGGGAGGAAGAGAGATGGCGCGCGTCGGATTCATCGGGTTGGGCCGCATGGGGCGTCCCATGGCCGCCAACCTGCAACGGAAGGGCTTTCCGCTCACCGTCCACGACATCGTCCCGGCCGCGGTCGCGGAGCTGGTCGCTCTGGGCGCCACGGCGGCGGGCGATGTCGGCGCGGTGGCCCGGCAAAGCGACATCGTGGTGACGATGCTGCCCAGCTCGGTCGAGGTCGAGGCGATCGTGCTGGGCAAGGACGGCCTCATCGCCAACGGCCGCCCCGGCATGATCATCGTCGACATGAGCACCGTCGACCCGCAGACCACCGACCGCATCGCGGCCGAGGCCGCGAAGCAGGGCATGTCGGTCGTCGACGCCCCGGTGGGGCGCCTGGCCAGCCACGCCGACCGCGGCGAGAGCCTCTTCATGGTCGGCGCGTCGCCGGAGGACTTCGAGCGGGTCCGCCCGCTGCTCGACGCCATGGGGTCCACGGTCCATCATTGCGGCCCGGTTGGCACCGGGACGCGGACCAAGCTGGTGAACAACTACCTGTCGGTGGTGTCGTGCCAGCTGAACGCGGAGGCGCTCGCCCTGTCGCAGCGGTTCGGGCTGTCGCTGGAGAAGACGCTGGAGGTGCTCTACGGAACCACCGCCGTCAACGGCCAGCTCAAGATCGCCTGGCCGACCAAGGTCCTGAAGGGGGACATCGAGCCCGGCTTCACCATCGACCTCGCGCACAAGGATCTGTCCCTGATCCTGACCGCCGCCAACGCGGCCAAGGTCCCGATGCCCCTCGGTGCGGCGGCCCGCGAGTGCTTCACCATCGCGCGCGCCGGCGCCTATGCCTCCAAGGACTTCTCGGCCATGGTCGACAACCTGTGCGATCTGGCCGGGATCGAGAAGCCGCGCCTGAAGGAGTAGGGGCGCAAAGCCGTCCGGAAGGGGGCGTGGCGGCCATGCCCCACCTCCCTTCCGGAGACGCGGCCGAAAGGCACAGTGCGGTTTGATATCGTTGCGGAGCTATGCCGATGTCGTCAGTGGGATCCTCTCCAGAGACCTCTTCGCCGCCCGTCGCCGGCGGGCTCGATTTCCGTGGCCGGAACGTGGTGATCACCGGGGGGACGGGGGCGCTGGGCCGCTCGGTCCTCAAATCCCTGGTCGAGCTGGGGGCCGTCTGCCACGTGCCCTACCTCAGCCGGGAGGAAGCCGAGGCGCTCTCCAGCGCCGGCGACGGGCGGGTCCGGCTGGTCGGACCCGTGGACCTCTCCGACGAGGCGGACGTGGCCCGTGCCTACGAAGGCGCCGGGCCGTTGTGGGCCTCGATCCATCTCGCCGGCGGCTTCGCCATGGCGCCGGCCGCGGCCACCGGCCGTGCGGCGCTTTTGCAGCAGATGGACCTGAATTTCTTCACCGCCTATCTGTGCAGCGCGGCGGCGGTCCGTCAGATGGCGGCGACCGGCGGCGGCCGGATCGTCAACGTCGCGGCGCGCCCCGGCGTGGAGTGGAGGCTCGGCGCCGGCATGACCGCCTATGCGGCGAGCAAGGCCGCGGTGGCCGCCTTCACCACCGCGCTGGCGGCGGAGGTGTCGGCGTCCGGCATCCTCGTGAACGCGGTCGCGCCGTCCATCATCGACACCCCGGCCAACCGGCAGGCGATGCCGGACGCCGATCCGGCGCCCTGGCCCAAGCCGGACGAGGTGGCGGCGAACATCCTGTGGCTGGCCAGCCCCGCCAACCGGATCACGAGCGGCGCCGTGGTGCCCGTGTACGGCCGCTGCTGAGGCGGGGCGGATTGGAAGGGGGAGGAGCGCGGTGAAGCAATACGACCTGTATGTCGATGGCGCGTGGGTGGCGCCGGGCGCCGGGCGCTGGTTCGATACGACCAACCCCTACAACGGGGAGGTCTGGGCCAGGATCGCCTACGGCACGGCGCCGGACGTGGATGCGGCGGTGGGCGCGGCCAAGCGGGCCTTCCACGGCGAATGGTCGTCCATGAAGGCGTCGGCGCGCGGCCGGCTGCTGTGCCGGCTCGCCGACCTGATCGAGGAGAACGCGGCGCATCTGGCGGAGATCGAGGTCAGGGACAACGGGAAACTCTATGCCGAGATGTCGGCGCAGACCCGCTACATGGCCGAGTGGTACCGCTACTACGGCGGAATGGCCGACAAGGTCGAAGGCTCGGTCATCCCGACCGACAAGAGCAACATCCTGAACTTCACGCGCTACGAGCCGCTCGGGGTGGTCGCGATGATCACGCCGTGGAACTCGCCGCTGCTTCTGCTGGCGTGGAAGCTGGCTCCCGCCCTGGCGGCGGGGAACACCGCGGTGATCAAGCCGTCGGAATTCACCTCGGCCTCCACGCTGGAGTTCATGACGCTGTTCGAGCGGGCCGGTTTCCCGCCGGGAGTGGTCAATACGGTGACCGGCTTCGGCGCGGAGGCCGGCGCCGCCCTCGTCGCCCATCCCGACGTCGCCAAGGTGGCCTTCACCGGCTCCGACGTTTCGGGCCAGAAGATCTACGAGGCCGCGGCCAAGGACATCAAGCACGTCGCTCTGGAGCTCGGCGGCAAGTCGCCGAACATCGTGTTCGAGGACGCGAATCTGGAAGCGGCGGTCATGGGCGCGATTTCCGGCATCTTCGCGGCCACCGGCCAGACCTGCATCGCCGGATCGCGGCTGCTGTTGCAGCGGTCGATCCACGACCGCTTCGTCGAGCGGCTGGTCGGCGTCGCCCGGGAGGCCAGGATCGGCGACCCCATGTCGCCGGACACCCATGTCGGGCCGGTCACCACCGAGCCGCAGTACCGCAAGGTCCTGGAGTATATCGAGATCGCCAGGAAGGAGGGGGCCACCTGCGTGCTCGGCGGCGGGGCGCACCGCGTCGGCGACCGGGATGGGGGGCAGTTCGTCCAGCCGACGATCTTCACCGACGTCCGGAACGACATGAGGATCGCCCAGGAGGAGGTGTTCGGCCCGGTCCTGGCGGTGATCCCGTTCGAGGACGAGGCCGAGGCCGTGGCCATCGCCAACGACGTCCAGTTCGGCCTGGCCGCGGGGGTGTGGACCAACGACGTCGGCCGTGCCGTGCGCATGTCGGAGCGTCTGCGCGTCGGCACCGTCTGGGTCAACACCTACCGGGCGGTCAGCTACACCTCGCCGTTCGGCGGCTACAAGCGCAGCGGGATCGGCCGGGAGAGCGGCGCCGACGCCATAAA
>JAEZHQ010000005.1 GCA_023416455.1 Pseudomonadota bacterium
CGAACCGCTGCATGCGGATCTCCTGTAGCACCCCCGTCCGGCCCATCCGCCCCCCCATCTTTGGAGCGAGTCTAAAACCGGACAGATCACATGCTACAAATCCCGGACACATCACATGTTAGCGACAAAGCGCCAAAGAGGGCTTGACCTTTGCTGCATCGCAGCATAAATTATTCCCCGGATGCCCTTTGGGCGTTTCCTCCCTAGACTTGAAGGCCGCACCGCACTGGTTGCGGCCTTTTCTTTTTTCCGGCCATGCCAATTGTGCGCAGCAAAGCCGCGCACGGCAAAAAAAATGCCGCGTCCAGACCCGTGGTCGGCGCGGCAGCCAAATGCTCTTGGAGCATCGTGATGTTTTTGGTTTCCTCCCCAGACCTCAAGGCCTTTGTTTTGTTGACAGGAAAATTCCACAACGCGGGTCGGGGTGTCAATCAAGTTTAGCGGGATATAACTTTCAGCCTAGATTCGCCTTTGCCTTTCCCTGTCGCGGCGCGCCGCCCGCCGCGGACGGCGCGTCCGAATTCACGACGGGGCCGGCCCGGGCGGGGGTGTGCCGGTGACAAGGGGGCTTGCATTGCCCCGGCCGGTTGAGGTATCTGCCTGCCTCCTCCATGGACGCGGTGCGGGCGTAGCTCAGGGGTAGAGCACAACCTTGCCAAGGTTGGGGTCGAGGGTTCGAATCCCTTCGCCCGCTCCATGGACATCCCTCCCCTTCTGCGCATCCGGACCGCCTGCACGCCCGGATGGGCCGCCGCTCCGGCCGGGAGGCTACCGCATCGCAAAGAGTTCCTGGTGGAAGCGCTGGTCCACCGGCATGCCCTGGGCCGCGAAGTCCTGCCGCAGCGCCTGCCCGAAGCCCGTCGGGCCGCAGAACCAGATGCTGGCGTCACGCCATTCCGGCACCGCTGCGCGGATGCGTGCCCCGTCCAGGCTGCCGTCACGGGTGTCGACCAGGACATGCAGGCGCACGCCTGCCGCCGCCGCGTCGGCGGTGAGCTTGGCGATCGCCCCCTCGTCGCTGTCGCGGGTGGTGTGGAAGAAGTGGATCGTCTGCGGCGACCGCCCGGGGGTCGCCGCCAGGAGCTTCATGCGGGCGATGAAGGGCGTGACGCCGATGCCGCCGCCCACCCAGATCTGGTGCGGGCGGGCGTCGTCGAAGGTGAAGCAGCCGTACGGCCCTTCGACCGTCACCGCCTGGCCGACCCGCAGCTTCTCCCGCAGCCGCCGGGTGTGGTCGCCCAACTCCTTGACCAGGAAGGTGATGCGGTGGCCGGTGCCGTTCCAGGCGGAGACGATGGTGTAGGGATGGGCGCCTTCTGCGGCATCCGAGGTGGCGAAGGCGAACTGGCCCGCCTTGTGGCCCGGCCAGCCCCGCGGCACTTCGATCGCGATCTCGAGCACGCGCACGCCCGGATAGTAATGGAGCGCGCTGATCGTGCCCGGAACCTGCCGGCCGGCGGCGACGCGGCGCAACAGCACCACGCCGGCGGCCCAGGTGCCGCCGGCGAGCAGCAGCGCCATCACCCAGCCGATGGGCGAGGCCCAGTCGGCGAACCTGATCAGCACGACGGCGTGGAACACCAATGCCAGGTAAGCGATCGCCAGCAGGCGGTGCGTCTTGAAGAACAGCCGGTAAGGAAAGCGCTTGAGCAGCGCCAGCGCGATCAGCAGCACGGCCGCGTAGAAAGCCCATTCGCCGACCCCTTCGGCGGTGCCGCGCAGGCCCTGGAACAACAGCTCGACGGGGTTCTCCGGAACCGGCCGCGGCCCCCGTCCCGGCCGGATCAGCCACCCCCAGCCCACCGCCCATTTCGGCGCCTGGGACCATAGCCAGTGGATGACCGCAACGACGAGGGCGGCGATGCCCAGCCATTTGTGCAAGCGGTACATCTTGTCCAGGCCGCCGAACCAGGCTTCCGGCCAGCGCGGGCGCAGCGCCAGGATCATCGCCATGCTCATGCAGCCCATAGCAACCACGCCACTGTACTGGACCATCTGGGCGCGAATTTGAAAAAACCCGGTTGCCTGAAACGCTTCCGTCCCGGCGGCAAGCCATAAGGCTGTCAGAAGTGTTAGTGCTCCCCAAAACGAAATCTTGATGTTTTTCATGGGAAGATTCTCCACTTTGGCAACCGGTAGGGATGCCGATGGATCTATAACTTTCCAAAGTCTTTCGAGTGGTGAGGGCTCTGTTGCGACATGAGGGCGCATGACCAGGATGATAGGAAAAGCCGGGTTTGCTTCCGAAGCCAGCCGTTGCGCGGTTTGGCGGCCGGCGGTCCGTCGCTGGCCCACGTCGCGCCTCCGCTCCGGAAAGGTCCCGATCACGGGACGGCCGGCCCCGCGGCCTCTGTTAAGACAATGGCGGACCCCGAAACGACCGTTTCCTCATGATGGATAAAACTGGACAAGGGTCCCCTCCTCGGGGAGCCGCCCTATTCGGCCGCCGCCGGCGGCCGCCCCGATGTCGACGCGGTGCTGTCCAAAGTCGCTGACCTGACTCTCGTCCCCTTTCTCCACAGCGGCGAGGATCTCCGTGTCGCAGTCGCCGACATGACAAGGCTGCCGCAGGCATTCGGTCTCCCCAACCGCTGGCCCACGCAGGCATGGGCTCGTAACGCCGCCGAACGCGAGCTCGATCGCCAGCTCGGCAGCTTTCGGCAGCGCCTGCTGTCCCCTCTGCCCGAGATCAACGGACTGATCACGCTGGTCTGCGAAGATGGCCCAAATCAGCGTGTCAACGCGCCATGCAAGAGCTTCGCGCTACGCATCCTGGAACGGATGGGACTGAACCTGTTCACCTTCCGATCAACGGCGTAACGTTCAACGTCACAACGCCATGACGTTGAAACGTTGCGGCGGTTTGGACTCTACCGATGGACTGTAAGTGCCTCGATTCGCGCTCAGCGCCAGGGCATCTCCACGACCAAGGGACACCTATCCACAGCCCAAGTTTGGACTCTACCGATGACGGGTTTGGACTCTGCCGATGCGACTCGAAGTTATCCACTGGACTCTACCGATGAAACAAGTAGTAGGTAACAAATAACTTCCAAATAGCTTCCATCGGTAAAGTCCAAATAGACAGGTCCACCGTCTCCAGTTAGGGTCTTGGCCACAGTGAGGTTGCCATGAGCGATGTTCACCAGCTGTTGCGCCTACACGGGCGTACCGAAGCAAAACGGCTGATCGGCATCGATCGAGCCCCCGTGGTCGACGTTGCCGCCCGGATGCTCGAAGATCCCGGCACTGATATGGCGGTCACCTATTCAGGGTTCTGCCTGACAGCGTTGCCGCACCGGAAGGTGCCAGATGGCGAAAACTGGCTCCGGGAAGGGCCGCGGGTATCGCTCCTGGTCGAGCCGGGACAGATTCCGGTCTCCGGCAAGCTACAACAGTTCGGCGTTCCCTACGGCAGCCGCGCCCGGCTGATCCTGCTCTACTTGCAGACCGAGGCTATCAGGCAGGACAGCCCAGAGGTGGAGCTGGGGCGCAGCATGAACGCATGGCTCGCCAGGATGGACATTCCAGTTGGGGGCAAAACATACGCTGACGTCCGGGACCAAGCCTCCCGCATCTCCGCCTGTCGGCTGACCTTCTTCTGGCGGGATGCCCGCGGTGCCGATGCCTTCACCAAGGACAGCATCGTCCGCAGCGGCATCCATCTGTCAGCCGCTGCAGAGCCCGGGCAAGGCAGCTTGTGGGATGATCGGGTGGAGCTGTCCCCCACCTTCTTCGCCGAGCTCAAGCGGCACCCCGTCCCAATCTCTGAAGCCGCGGTGCGCGCGATCGCCGGCAAGTCCATGGCAATCGACGTCTATGTTTGGCTGGCCTACCGGCTGCATGTGCTGAGAGACCCGACGCCGATCACCTGGGCCGCGCTGCACGCCCAGTTCGGGGCGGGTTACAAGCACGTGTATCAGTTCAAGCCCGGGTTCCGCGCCGCACTCGACCTGGCACTGGCCGTCTATCCAGATGCTCAGGTCGACATCGTTGACCATGGGGTGGTGCTCCATCCCTCCCGTCCCCCGATCCCCGAACGGGAGGTCGGCCGGATCGCAGCCCGATGACCTTCATCGGTAAAGTCCAAACCCATCGGTAAAGTCCAATCCACCGCTGCCCCAAACGCGACGGCTATGGCTGACGCCTGCACGTGTACAGAGGGACGTCACCTAACGGAGGTCGGGGAGCAATGGAACAGAAAGCCGACATAAGGGGTTCGGAGTCTCAGGCCACCTCGTCCATGGCTTGGATGGGGTCACGAAGCGGGCGCAATTTGCCGCAAGCAACCTCATCCGGTAAGGCGAAGGCGTAGCGGCCGAGCATGGTGATGTGTTCGAAGCCGAGCGGCGACAGCCGCGCCACGTCTTCGTCACGCACGTCGAAGCCTTTCGTCCGCAACTGGTCAAGCGCGGCATCCATATGGATCGTGTTCCACGGAATGATGGCGTTGACGACCAGACCGAGGGCGCCGAGCTGGTCTTCCTGCCCTTCGCGGTAATGCGGACGGAGTTCGCCGCGCTTTCCATGGAAGACGGTGCGGGCAAGCTGGTGACGGCCCTGAACAGCCCTGGCAGTCGGATATCCGGCCATTGCAAATACAGCCAGGAAAAATCACCGAATCGTCAGAGGCGACAAGCGAGCCTCATTCAAACCGTTAATCTGTTTTTGCAAAATATACGGTCCCATCTTTAATATCGGCTATTTCAACGATTGTTTTTTGGTATCCCTTTATGAGAAAAAAATGCATCCCACGCTCGTAAATATGCAACGTCTTCCAGCTTCGAAAATCGTCCGGACCCCACACTGAGATATGAGCCTCTTGCATATGCCCTTCCCAATCGTCTTGGATGTAGGCATCCGGGTAAATTACGACAATGTATCCAGAACGATATGTTAAGAAATTAAGCAAATCTATGCCGTCAGATTTTCTGAGATGCTCTATGCAATCTCCTATTACGACGACATCGTATCTGCATCGAACGTCCTTAAGCAAATCCATGGCGTCACTAATGATTACGTTGTCATATATGCTTTTAAGTTCAAATTGTTCGACGTAAGATTCATCGATTTCAACTGCCGTTATTTCAGTTGAAAACTGATTATTCTCAGCCATCATGCGGATCAAGCGGCCGTATTTTCCAGCTCCGGGGCCAATGTCACAGACGGTCTGTGGGCGCAGCAACCCGACGACCGACGCCACGTGACCATCAAACACAGAGCTGGAATAGGGCACTCCCGGCACTCCTTCACGGGCTTGAGGAATGAACGAAATCTCTCATGAGATCGGATCAAAACCTTGGGCGGGCGAGCCGAAAGCATTGATCAACCTCAGTGTCGGTCGGTTTTGATCCGAGCTTTCGGCTTGTTAGCACGCCACCGGCCTCAAATCGACACCGGTGATGGGCGGGCCGGAAGCCCGGCCCGGCCGGGTCAGGCGACGTGGTTCCTGAGGGAGGCTTCCAGGTGCCTCAGGATGAGGTCGGGGTTGTAGCGGCTGGTGCGGCCGATGAGCTGGTCCCAGCAATGCACGAAGGGCACCTGCGCCGGGTTCTTCTGCAGCAGCTCGCGCTTGAGGAAGGGGCAGCCCATCTCGCCGATCAGGTAGTCCCAGAAATAGTGGCTGCCGTTGAGCGGGATGCCGCGGTCGACGGCGTTGCAGAGCGCCGCCAGATACTCCCGGTGGCGCCGGCCCAGGGTCTGCCCGTCGAGGGCGCCGCTCGCCCGCACCGCCTCGCTGATCCGCGCCGCGGCCTGCCGGTAGGGGAAGAGGGCGGCGCAGCGCAGACCGCCGCGGATCAGGGTCCGCGACAGCCCGACCTCGTAACGCCGGATCACCCAGCTCTTGGACTGCACGTAGCGCACCCCCCGCCAGAAGCGCGCGAAGGCGGGGTGGCGCAGGGCCTCCGCCTTGAACAGGAGGAAGTAGCTTTGCAGGTGGTAGCTGATCTCCCAGCTGTCGGTGATCCCCCACACCGACGCGCGCGCCCCGTCGGCCTGGCGCAGGATCCCCTCCAGGTCGTGGAAGGGCCCGTAGACGCTGTCGTTGGCCAGCACCAGCTCGTCGAGCCCCGCCAGATCGCCGACCAGCCCGATCCCGTCCTTGAACGCCCCGAAGTCGTAGCCGACGTTGCGCCGCCGCGCCACCACCGCGCACAGCCCGCGCACGGTCTCCAGCGCCGGCCCGGCGAGCGACGGGGCGTTGCTGACGAAGACCACCTCGAAGCCGGCCGCCCGCAGCTGGCGCAGGTAGTAGAGCACATAGTCGTGGATGGTGCCGGCGCGGTCGTAATGGACGAAGACCGCGACCCTGCGCGCCCCCGCCAGGGAGCGCCGGCCGTCCCAGC
The DNA here is from genome assembly GCA_023416455.1 of Pseudomonadota bacterium. Classification (GTDB taxonomy): domain Bacteria; phylum Pseudomonadota; class Alphaproteobacteria; order Azospirillales; family Azospirillaceae; genus Azospirillum. Next base: position 6,348 of record JAEZHQ010000005.1, read on the forward strand.
GTTCGAGCACGTAATGGCTCTTGCGGCGCAGCAGGCTCACCGCCAGGGAGCCGTACATGGCGCCGGAGCGCACCCCCTGCCCCAGGCGCAGCAGGGCCTTCCCGGCGGCGATCAGACGGCGCTCCAGCGGACGGACGAACACCTCCGTCACCGGGCCACCAGCTCTCTGGCCCAGTCGCGGTAGGCGGCCGGGACCTCGGGCAGGCGGGCGTCGCCGGGGGCGAGGAGGTCGAGGGCCGCCTCCTGCGCCTGCGCCAGCTCGGCGCCGTGGCTGAGCGCCAGGGCCTCGTGGTAGCGCGCCGGCCACAGCAGGGCCGCCGCCCCGGTTCCCGACGGGACGGCCCGGCACGCCTCGAACACCCGCCGGAAGCTGCGCGCCGCCGCCGGGTAGTCGGCCCGGTGGTTGAGCGCCAGCATGCCCAGGACGAACAGCAGGGAAAGCACGTCGTGGAAGCGGTCGGCCGGGGATGCCGCGGGATCGGCCGCCCAGTCGGCCTCCTCCACCAGGCTCTCCGCGGCCTCAAGGGCGCCGGCGTTGACCAGCGCCACCACCAGCCGCTGCCGGGTCTGCCCGGCCAGGGCCGGCGGCAGCGGGGACGGCGCGCCGCCCTCCCCGCCCGCCGCCAGCCGGGCGAACAGGCGCACCGCCCCGTCGGCGTCGACC
>JAEZHQ010000020.1 GCA_023416455.1 Pseudomonadota bacterium
GGCGAAATGCATGGCCGGCTCCTCGTCCACCGGCGGGATGCACATCAGCCCGGTCACGGGGAGGTTCCAGCGGTCCCGGCAGGCGGCAAGGAAGGCTTCGACGTCGCGCGGCGGCAGGCCGGCCTTCTGCGGCTCTTCGCCGCTGTTCACCTCGACCAGGCAGCGCGGGCGGCGGCCGGTGCGGGCCATCTCGGCGGCCAGGGCCTCGGCCAGGCGCGGCCGGTCAAGAGTCTGGATGACGTCGAACAGCGCCACCGCCTCCTTGACCTTGTTGGTCTGAAGGGGGCCGATCAGGTGAAGCTCCAGGCCGGGGAAGCGCTCCCTCAGGGCCGGGAACTTGCTCTTGGCTTCCTGAACGCGGTTCTCGCCGAAGACACGCTGGCCGGCGGCCAGCGCCTCTTCCACCGCTTCGGCCGGATGGGTCTTGGAGACCGCGACCAGAGTCACGGCGGCCGGGTCGCGGCCGGCGGCGGCGGCGGCTTCGCCGATGGAGCGCCGCACGGACTCCAGCCGGGCGGTCACGGTGGCGGCAGCGGGCGAGGCGGTCATGGCGGCAATCCCCGGATCGGTCCGGCGTCCGGCCTCGGCCGACGCCGTCGGTGTACAGCGGTCGGTCGGCGTGGTAACGGACGGTCCCATGAAACGCAAGCACCCCGAGGAGGGCACCGCATGCCTGGTTGGATACGTCCCCTGATCCTGACGGCCGCCCTACTGGCGGTGGCCGCGCCGGCGGGCGGCGCCCTGGCGCAGACCGCGCCGGCGCCGGCGGCGCCGAAGACCATCAACGGGTCGCCCATGGCCCAGGTGCCGTTCGCGGAACACCCCTTTCCGCTGAGCGACGACGGCACCTACCGGGAGTTCCTGTCCAAGGTCGCCGCCGACGTCCGACGCCGCTGCGGCCGGCTGGAAAGCTTCGGCTGGGAGTTCCCGAAGGGCGATCAGGCGAAGCTGGACCGCATCTTCGAAAGCACCATGGACAGCTTCAAGGCGGCCGGCTGGGCGGCCAAGGCGGTGGAGGCCCGGTCGGTCCAGAACCCGGACATGCTGGTCTTTCTGGCCGACAAGGAGAAGCGCCAGCTGCTGATGGTCTGGTTGCCGATGCCGGACGCCGCCATGCTGATCATGTGCGAGACGGATGGCTCCGGCTCGGCCCGGTAAAACAGACGACTTGATGCGGCGGGAGAGTGGTGGGCGCCCGCGTGCATCCGATCCGATGCACGGCACGCCAATGGCAGACGGCGGCGGAGGGAACCTCCGCCGCCGCCGCTTCGCCGTTGACGCTTCGCCGTTGACTCGGTGGGCCGCGATCAGAAGGCCAGGCGGGTGTCGAGCATGATGATATGGGCCTTGTCGTCCGGATCGAAGCCGGCCAGCGCGGTCGGAATCTCGGACTTCAGGTCCAGGTAGCTGTACTCCAGGCCGGCGGTCAGGCCGGGGGCGACGGTGTAGGTGACGCCCGCCTGATAGAGGTCGGCCTTGGAAGCGTAGCCGGTGCCGGTCACCAGCTCGCTGCTGCGCGAGTGGGAGTAGTTGAGGGCCAGAATGAGCGGGCCGGTCGTGTATTGCGCCCCGACGATCCAGATGTCCTGCGGCTCCTTGATCGCCTGCGCCTTGTCGTAGCCGCTGTCGCCGCTGTAGGAGTAGCTGCCGCCGAAGGAGAAGGCGCCGAAGCCGAGGTTGGCGCCGACCTGCACCGAGCTCAGATCCTCGAAGCGGATGGCACCGGCGCCGGTGCCCAGATCCCTGGCCTTGCCGAACTGGTAGTAGGCGCTGAACGCCAGGGACACCGAGCCGAACTCGTTGTTGTAGAGGCCGCCGACCTCGACGACATCCTGGAAGTTGCCGTTGTTCTTGATGCGGTTGACCGAGGTGTTGCCGTCGCCGGCCTGCGGCATGTAGGAGATGCCGCCCTGGAAGCCCGCGATGGTCGGGGTCAGGTAGATGATCTTGGTGCCGGTGTCGCCCGAAAGGAGGGTGCGGAAGTTGTTGGTGGTGGTCGGCAGCAGGTCGTAGGTGGAGGAGCCGCTCAGGAACTCGACGGTGTTGTTGTCGGGACCGCCGGCGATGCCTTCGATGTTCGGGCCGAAGACGCCGTACTCGTCCGACAGACCGTTGATCACGCCGGCCTGGAGGGTGCCGAAGGAGGAGGTGGCGAAGATGAAGGCGCGGTCGGCGTCGGTGGTGCGCACGTTGTTGGCGCCCTCCGCGGCGCGCAGGCGCAGGCGGGCACCGTACTCCAGGCCGTTGTCGGCCTTGGCGGTCGGCGTGATGACCAGACGCAGGCGGTTGGCGAACTCGGTGGAACGCAGCCCGTCGTCGCGGTCCTGACCGACGTAGGCGCCCTGGAACAACGCATCGCCACCGATGACGACATCGAACTTGGACTGGGCCGAGGCCGTGCCGCAGCCGGCGGCGAGGGCGAGCGCGGCGCAGCCGATGACGAGAGAACGCTTCATGGATGGTCCATCCTTCTGACAGGCGGCCCCGGAGGGCTGAAGGGTTGTGCTTCCCGTCTGTGACTTAACTCCGCGTAAAAGCCGCCAGCAAGCGGCTTTCACCGGGCATCATGTCGTCGCGCTACACAGTTGCTCCCAGGACACACATGTAAACCATTGATGTATAATGAATATTCCTGTGTGCTGCCAAAACAGCACATTTCCCGCCCTGATTATGGGCAGTTTGCGCGATTTTTGAGCGTGTTTGACGGGAGGTATCGCGGACAAGAGACACCCGTTCCGCGCGCCGGGACGACGCCCATGAACCGCGATCGGCATAGAGGGCGACCCATTAAGGCTCGGCCTGGTCGGTCGGCACCGCCTCATATCCGGTTCTTCTTCATCGGCCCGCAGCTTCGATCCACGCTTCCTTCCCACGGGCGGTCGCCCTTGCGCGGTTGCGCTTCACGTCGTTCGCCGTGACCAGCTTACGGAGGGACTTGCACCCTCAAGAGCGCGCCCATGCCGGGCGCACCATAAAAAAGGGCGGTGGCCGAAGCCACCGCCCTTCTCCGTTCGTGATCGGAGGTCGATCAGAACGCCAGGACCGTACGGACCAGCACGACGCTGCCCTTGTCGCTGGTGGCCGAGGTCTCGGCATCCAGGTCGAAGTAGTCGTACTGGGCCTGGAGCGTCAGGCCCGGAGCAACGGTGTAGCCGACGCCGATCTCGTAGACCTGCAGCTCGCGGTCGCCGGAGACGAAGAGGTTGCCGGCGTCGCGGCCGTTCTTGTAGTTGGCGCCGACGACGAGCGGGCCGGTGGTGTACTGGACGCCGACGACCCAGTTGCGGGTCGACTCGGTGTCGACACCGACGCGGTCGTTCAGGCCCGACTTGCCGTAGTCGGTGTAGCTGCCGCCGATGGCGAAGCCGGCATAGCCGACCTGGGCGCCGACCTGCCAGGCGTTCAGGTTCTTGTAGTTGGCGCCGGGGGCGTCGTCGACCGACTCACCCCACATGTAGCCGGCGCTGGCCTTGACCGACACGCCGCCGAAGGTGTTGTTGTAGTTGGCGCCGACTTCCACCACGTCCTGGTAGATGCCGTTGGCCCCGGCGGCGAAGGTGCCGACCGGCTTCGTGCGGTTGACGTCGGTGTGCGAGCTGTCGTTGCGCGGCTCGTAGGACGCGCCCAGCTGCAGGCCGGAGAAGCGCGGCGAGAAGTAGACGATCTTGGTGGAGTTGCCGTCGGCGTTCAGCGACGGCCAAATGATGCTGTTGCCGGTGACGGTCGCGGCCGGGCCGCCGCCGCCGATGTTGGTGTTCGGACCGAACCAGTTCTGGACCTGGTCGACGAGGGCCAGCGGCAGGTAGTCGGTCGGCGCCGAGACGTAGGTCTCGTCGTTGAAGGAGTTGGTCTGGCCGAGGCGGACCTGACCGAAGGTGCCCTGCGCGAAGATGTAGGCGCGGTCGGCGTCGACGTTGCGGGCGTTGCTGGCGCCGGCGTTGGCACGGAAGCGCAGGCGGGCGCCGTACTCCAGGCCGTTGTCCGCCTTGGCGGACGGGATGATGTTGATGCGCAGGCGGTTGCGGAACTCCGTCGAACGGAGGCCCGTATCCAGATCCTGGTCGACGTAGCCAGCCTCGAAGTAGGCGTCGCCGCCGATCTTCATCTCAAACTTGGCCTGGGCGTTGGCCGCGCCGCAACCCAACGTGAGAGCAACGGCGGCGCAGCCCGCCAGCAGATACCGGTTCATGATTGTTGCCTCCATCCTGGCAGCAGAATATTCAGCCGGGTTAAGTTCCTGGCTGCCAAATTCGTACGCACCCGAGCTTGAGCCAGCAAGCCGTAAATCGAGAAAATGCTGCTTTGATGGAACAGTGTGTCCGACGGAGCACACCGATTTCGGCCCCCGCCGGCGCCTCCGGACCATGGTTTGGCACGGCTTTGCGGACGCATCCCCTGTTGCGCGCGGGCGGGCTTTTATGGTCTTTTCACCGGCACCCGCGGCCGTCTCGCGCGCCGTGCCCCGATTATTGACCAGGTTTCCGACCATGCGCCGTTCCCGTGCCCTCCGCCTCGTCCCCGTCGCGCTCGTGGCCTCGCTGGCCCTGGCCGGCTGCTCCAGTTGGGGCGGCAAGACGGAGACGCTCGACGATCAGATGAAGAGCAAGGAGTACAAGTTCGGAAGCCTGATCGGCACCGAGGGCGGCTTCAACCTGTTCGGCAAGAACAAGCGGCCGGGCGACGGGGCGGACACCGCCAACGGCATCGGCGTCAACAGCTTCCTGTGGCGGGCCTCGCTCGACACGCTCTCCTTCATGCCGATCGTGTCGGCCGATCCGTTCGGCGGCGTGATCCTGACCGACTGGTACTCGCCGCCCGACGCGCCGGGCGAGCGTTTCAAGGTGAACCTCTACATCATGGACCGCCAGCTGCGCGCCGACGGCGTGCGCGTCTCGGTCTTCAAGCAGCAGCGCGCGGGCAACGACTGGCGCGACGCGCCGGTCGGGGCGGAGACCGCCGGGACGCTGGAGGACGCGGTGCTGACCCGCGCCCGCCAGCTGCGCGTGACGCAGGCGGCGGCGCGCTGAGCCGCCGCCCCGCCCCCGACCCCGCGAAACCCGAAAAAACACAGCAAACGGCGTCTGCCCTCATGTCGCGTTACAATGTCAAGGAAACCGAGGCGAAATGGCAGGGCGCGTGGGAGCGGCAAGGCTGCTTCACCGCGCGCGAGGACGCCTCGCGGCCCAAATACTACGTGCTGGAGATGTTCCCCTATCCGTCGGGGCGCATCCACATGGGCCACGTCCGCAACTACACCATCGGCGACGTGATCGCGCGCTTCAAGCGCGCCAAGGGTTTCAACGTCCTGCACCCGATGGGCTGGGACGCCTTCGGCCTGCCGGCGGAGAACGCCGCGCTGGAGAAGAAGGTCCACCCCGCCGCCTGGACCCGCGAGAACATCGCCACCATGCGCGGCCAGCTCAAGACCATGGGGCTGTCGATCGACTGGGACCGCGAGGTCGCCACCTGCGACGTGGACTATTACCGCCACGAGCAGGCGATGTTCCTCGACTTCCTGGAGGCGGGGCTCGCCTACCGCCGGGAGTCCTGGGTGAACTGGGACCCGGTGGACAACACCGTGCTGGCCAACGAGCAGGTGATCGACGGGCGGGGCTGGCGCACCGGGGCGCTGGTCGAGAAGCGCAAGCTGTCCCAGTGGTTCCTGAAGATCACCCACTTCGCCGACGATCTGCTCAAAGGGCTGGAAACGCTGGACCGCTGGCCGGACCGCGTCCGCCTGATGCAGGAGAACTGGATCGGCCGCTCCACCGGCGTGCGCTTCCGCTTCGCGCTCAGCGGCCGGGACGACCGGTTGGAGGTCTTCACCACCCGCCCCGACACGCTGTTCGGCGCCTCCTTCGCGGCGATCTCCCCGAACCACCCGCTGGCCGCCGAGCTGGCCGCCGGCAACCCCGATCTCGCCGCCTTCATCGCCGAGTGCAACCGGCTGGGCACCAGCGAGGAGGCGATCGAGACGGCCGAGAAGAAGGGTTTCGACACCGGCCTGCGGGTCGTGCACCCCTTCGACCCGGCGTGGGAGCTTCCGGTCTACGTCGCCAACTTCGTCCTGATGGAATACGGCACCGGCGCCATCTTCGGCTGCCCGGCGCATGACCAGCGCGACCTCGACTTCGCCCGCAAGTACGGCCTGCCGGTCACCCCGGTGGTCATCCCGGCCGAGGCCGATCCCGCCGCCTTCACGGTCGGCGACGAGGCCTACACCGGCCCTGGCCTGCTGCGCAACTCGCGCTTCCTCGACGGGCTGGACGTCGAGTCGGCCAAGCAGGAGGTCGGCCGGCGCCTGGAGGAGGCGGGGCAGGGCGAGCGCACCACCCAGTACCGGCTGCGCGACTGGGGCGTGTCGCGCCAGCGCTATTGGGGCTGCCCGATCCCGGTCATCCATTGCCCGGCCTGCGGCATCGTCCCGGTGCCCAAGCAGGATCTTCCGGTGGTGCTGCCCGACGACGTCACCTTCGACCGGCCGGGCAACCCGCTGGCCCACCACCCGACCTGGAAGCACACCCGCTGCCCGGCCTGCGGCGGTGCGGCCGAGCGCGAGACCGACACCTTCGACACCTTCATCGAGTCCTCCTGGTACTTCGCGCGCTTCTGCTCGCCACGGGCGGACGACCGTGCCTTCAGCCGGGAGGCCGTGGACCACTGGCTGCCGGTCGACCAGTACATCGGCGGCATCGAGCATGCCGTCCTGCATCTGCTCTACGCGCGCTTCTGGACGCGGGCGCTCAAGGCCTGCGGCTACCTGTCGGTGGAGGAGCCCTTCGCCGGCCTCTTCACCCAGGGCATGGTCAACCACGAGACCTACAAGGATGCCGCCTCGGGGGCCTGGCTGGCGCCGACGGACATCCGCAAGTCCGAGCAGGGCGACCTCGTCCGTGCCGACACCGGCGCGCCGGTCGTCGTCGGCCGCGTCGAGAAGATGTCGAAGTCCAAGAAGAACGTCGTGGATCCGGCGCACATCATCGGCACCTACGGGGCCGACGCCGCCCGCCTGTTCATGCTCTCGGACAGCCCGCCCGAGCGCGACCTGGAATGGACCGAGGCCGGCATCGACGGCGCCTGGCGCTACATCAACCGGCTGTGGCGCATGATCACCGAGGCGCCGGTGGCCCTGCCGCCGGCCGGCGCGCCCAGGCCCGAGGCGCTGAGCCCGCGCGCCGAGGCCACCCGCCGCCTGCTGCACAAGACCATCGCCGGCGTCTCCGAGGATCTGGACAAGTTCCGCTTCAACAAGGCGGTCGCCCGCGTGCGCGAGCTGTCCAACGCCCTGGCCGAGGTCGACGGCAGCGGCGCCGGCGAGGGCTGGGTCCTGCGCGAGGGTTTCGAGACCATCGTCCGCCTGATCGGCCCGATGATGCCGCATCTGGCCGAGGAGCTGTGGAGCCAGCTTGGCCATGCCACGCTGCTGGCCGACCAGCCCTGGCCGGAAGCCGACGCCGCCCTGGTGGTCGAGGACAGCGTCACCGTGGCGGTGCAGGTCAACGGCAAGCTGCGCGCGACGCTGGCTCTGCCGCGCGACCTCGCCAAGGAGGCTGCCGAGCAGACCGCGCTCGCCGACCCCAACGTCCAGCGCGCGCTGGAGGGCAAGCCGGTGCGCAAGGTCATCGTCGTCCCGAACCGGGTGATCAATGTCGTCGTCTAGCGCGATGAAGCGGTGCGGCCGTCCCGGCCGCGCCGCCCGTCCGGCCGCCGTCCTGGCCCTCCTGGCCCCGGTCCTGCTGGCCACCGCCGGCTGCGGCTTCAAGCCGCTCTATGGCGGGACCGGGCCGGGAAGCGTCGCGGCCAAGCTGGAGCAGGTCGAGATCACGACGATCCCCGACCGCCACGGCCAGCAGCTGCGCAACCTCCTGATCGACCGCTTCTACGAGATCGGGCGGCCGGGCAACCCGCGTTACCGGCTCGACGCCACGCTGATCGCCGCCGAGCAGCCGCTCGCCCTTCAGAAGGACTCCACCGCGGTCCGCGCCCAGCTTCTGGTCAACGCGCCTTACCGGCTGGTCGAGACGGCGACGGGCAAGGTGGTCTTCCAGGCCAACTCCCGTTCCTACATCAGCTACAGCGTCCTGGAACAGCAGTACGCCGGGCTGGTCACCGTGGATGCGGCCTACGACCGGGCGTTGGTGGAGATTTCCAACGACATCACGACGCGGGTGGCGATGTTCCTCGGCCGCGGGACCTGACCGACCGGCCGCGGCCCCACCCGCCAGCGTCACCGGACGGGATTCGGACGAGACGGCATGAAGCTCCAGCCCCGGGCGATCGACGGCTTCCTGCGCAGCCCCGACCCCAAGATCCGCGCCGTCCTCCTGTACGGCCCCGACGGCGGCCTCGTGCGCGACCGCGCCCAGACGCTCGGTCGCACCGTCGTCCCCGACCTCTCCGATCCGTTCCGGGTCGCCGAGCTGACCGGACGCGCGGTGGCCGACGACCCAGCCCGCCTCGCCGACGAGGCCGCGGCCCTCGCCCTGACCGGCGGCCGGCGGCTGGTCCGCGTCCGCGACGCCGAGGACAACGCCGCCCCCGCCTTCGCCGCCCTGCTCGCCCATCCGCCGCCCGGCGACAGCCTGGTCCTGGCCGAGGCCGGCGACCTCGCCAACCGCTCCAAGCTGCGCACCCTGTTCGAAGGGGCCGAGGGCGCGGTCGCCATCCCCTGCTACGTCGAGGAGGAGGCGTCGCTCGGCCGCGTCATCGCCGACATCCTGCACGGCCACGGCCTGAGCGCCGACCCCGACGCCCTGACCTTCCTGGCCGCCAATCTGGTCGGCGACCGCATGGTGGCGCGTGGCGAGTTGCAGAAGCTCGCCCTCTACATGGGCAAGGAGACCCGCGTCCGCCTGGAGGACGCCCAGAACTGCGTCGGCGACAGCGCGGCCCTGTCGATGGACGAACCCATCTGGGCCGCCGCGGAGGGCGATTTCGCCGCGCTCGACCGCTCGCTGGCCCGGCTGTTCGCCGAGGGAACGGCCCCGGTGGCCGTCCTGCGCGGTGCCCAGCGCCACTTCCAGCGCCTTCAGCTGGTCGCCGGGCATGTGGCCGCGGGCAAGCCGGTGGAGGCCGCGGTGGAGGCGCTGCGCCCGCCGGTCTTCTTCAAGCTGAAACCGCGCCTCACCGGCCAGGCCCGCCGCTGGCCGCCGGCCCTTCTGCGCCAGGCGCTCGACCGGCTGGTCGAGGCCGAGGCCGACTGCAAGCGCACCAACATGCCGGACCAGACGGTGTGCGCCCGCGTGCTGTTCCAACTCGCCTCGCTGGCCCGCCGCTAGAGCGGATCGCGTAAAATCGGAATCGATTTGAAGCGTGAATCCGCTCGCAAAACAAAGTCCTGGAGTTTCGAGCGTTCAGAGTTTCGCTGGGCGCGATCACATGGGCGGGCGGCCGCACGGGTCGCGGCCGGCGGCGTCAGGAATCCCCGCCGAGGCGACGGAGGACGTCGTCGAGCTGGTCCAGGGTCTGGTAGTGGATGGTTATGGTGCCCCGTTTTCCCTGCGGCGTGATGGCGACCTTGAGGCCGATGCGCGCCGAGATCTCCTCCTCAAGGTTCACGAGGTCGACGTCCTTCAGCGACGGATCGGTGTCCGGGGCGGCGGCGGCAGACTTCTTCCCCTTGGCAGCACCGCCGCGCATCAGATCCTCGGTCTGGCGGACGTTGAGGCCGCGCTTGACCACCTCCTTGGCCACGGCCACCGGATCGGGCGCGGTGAGCAGGGCGCGGGCGTGGCCGGCGCTCAGCGCGCCGTCCTGGACCATGCCCTTGACCGGGTCGGGCAGGGCGAGCAGGCGCATCATGTTGGCGACGTGGCTGCGGCTCTTGCCGACAGCGCGCGCCAGATCCTCCTGTGTGTGCTCGAACTCCTCCATCAGGCGCCGGTAGCCCTCGGCCTCCTCAAGGGGGGTCAGGTCCTGGCGCTGGATGTTCTCGATGAGAGCGATCTCCAGCGCCTCGCGGTCGCTGAGGTCGCGGATGACCACCGGCACCTCGTGCAGGCCGGCGATCTGCGCGGCCCGCCAGCGCCGTTCGCCGGCGATCAGCTCGTAAGAGGTGGTGCTGTCCGCGTCGCGGCGGACGAGAAGGGGCTGGAGGATCCCCTTGTCGCGGATCGACTCGACGAGGCCCTGGAGCGCCTCTTCGTCGAAGGTCCGCCGCGGCTGGTAGCGGCCGGGGTGGATGAACTCGATGGGCACCTGTTTGGACTGGCGCACCTTGTCGAGCGCCGAGTAATCCTCCGTCGCCTCACCGAACAAGGCGGACAGGCCGCGGCCAAGGCTGGCGCGGCGGGCGCCGCCATCGGAACGTTTGGTCTCCTCCATCACGCGCTCAGCCTCTTTTCGCGGCGCAGCACTTCGCCGGCCAGGTGGATGTAAGCCTGCGACCCGGGGCAACGCATGTCGTAGATCAGCACCGGCTTGCCGTGGGACGGCGCTTCGGAGACCTTCACGTTGCGGGGAATGACGGTGTCGTACACCTTCTCCCCGAAGAAGCCGCGGACATCGGCGGCGACCATGTCCGACAGGTTGTTGCGCTTGTCGAACATGGTGAGCACGACCCCATGGATGTCGAGGCCCGGGTTGAAGGTGCGCTTGACCCGCTCGATCGTGCGCACGAGATGGCTCAACCCCTCCAGCGCGTAGAACTCGCATTGCAGCGGGACCATGACAGCGTGGGAGGCAACCAGGGCGTTCAGGGTCAGCAGCCCCAGGGCCGGCGGGCAGTCGATCAGGACGTAGTCGTACTCCAGCGCGCTCTTGGCCACCGCCTCGCGCAGGCGGAACTCGCGCTGATCGGCGCCGACGAGCTCGATCTCCGCGCCGGAGAGATCGACCGACGAGGTGATGATGGTCAGGTTGGGGACGGAGGAGGGGACCGCGGCCGCCTCCAGCGGCACGTCGTCGAACAGAACGTCGTAGATCCCGATCCGCCGTTCGGACCGCGGGATGCCCAGCCCGGTGGAGGCGTTGCCCTGGGGGTCGAGGTCGATCACCAGGACGCGCTTGCCGATGGCGGCCAGGGCGGTGGCCAGATTGATGGTCGTGGTGGTCTTGCCGACGCCGCCCTTCTGGTTGGCGATGGCGATCACGCGCGCGGCGGACGCGGCGGCGACGGGCATGGCGGCCTCCAGGGAATCCTCGGAGCGGGAACGCTTTTGGTTCGCGGTCTTAGACACGGTCGATACCACTCACGCGCAGGATGGTTCCGGTGGGGTCGGTGCGGCTGTCGAAACGCTCGGTCCGCATCTTCCAAAATTTGGTGGTAGCGGTCAATTCCTCCTCCACGCTCTGGCCCTTGGGGAAGAGGCCGACGCCGCGGGTCCCGATGAAGCGGTGCGCCCATCCCAGAAGTTCGGTAAGCGGGGCGAGGGCGCGGGCGGTGACGACGTCGGCGTCCATGGCTGGTGCCGCCTCGATGCGCGTGTTGTGCACCGTGACCCGCGCTCCGGCGGCCCGTGCCGCCTCGCGCAGGAAGGCGCATTTGCGGGAATCGCTTTCGATCAGATGCACCTCCGGCACGCCGAGGACGGCGAGCACCAGGCCGGGAAAGCCGGCCCCGCTGCCGAGATCCACCAGGACGCGGGCACCCTCCGGGAGCAGCGGCAGGAGCTGGGCCGAATCCAGGAAATGGCGCCGCCAAACATCGGGAAGGGTGGAGGGGCCGACGAGGTTGATCCGGGGCTGCCACTTGCGCAGTGTGGCCTCGTAGGCGGCAAGGCGGTCGCGTGTTTCACGTGAAACGCCCGTGGCGTCCGCGAAGGCCGCAGCATCGAACGCGGCCATCAGACCGCCACCGCGCGGTCGCGCCGCTTCACATGACGAAGGAGGGCCACAAGCGCCGCCGGGGTCATGCCGGGGATGCGGGCCGCCGCCCCCAGCGTGGCGGGGCGTGACTGCCGCAGCTTCTGCCGGATCTCGGCGGACAGGCTTCCAACCTGGTCGGGATCGAGGTCGTCGGGGAGCAGGAGCGCCTCATCCTTGCGGAACGCCCGGATGTCGGCCTCCTGCCGGTCGAGATAGCCGGCGTACTTGCCGTCGATCTCCACCTGCTCCGCGGCGTCGGGCGGGATGGCCGCCAGCTCCGGCCACACCCGGGCGAGGGCGGCGAGGTCGAGATCCGGGTAACGCAGCAGATCGGCCGCGGACCGGCGCACGCCGTCCTGATTCACGGCGAGGCCGTGGCGCGCCAGCTCCGCCGGCGTCGCCTGGAGCGAGCGGACGAGCGCGCGGGCCGCCGCCAAAGCCGCCGACTTGGCCGCAAAGGCGTCGCGCCGCGCCGCGCCGACGCAGCCGACGGCGACGCCCCTGGCGGTGAGGCGCTGGTCGGCGTTGTCGGTGCGCAGAAGCAGGCGGTACTCGGCGCGGGAGGTGAACATGCGGTAGGGTTCGTTGGTGCCGCGGCTGATGAGATCATCGATCATCACCCCGATGTAGGCGTCGGCACGATCCAGCACGAAGCCCTCGCCGCTGCCGCCGGCCAGCCTTGCGGCGTTGATGCCGGCCATGAGCCCCTGGGCCGCCGCCTCCTCGTAGCCGGTGGTCCCGTTGATCTGCCCGGCAAAGAACAGCCGCGGCACGCGCCGGGTCTCCAGCGTCGCCTTCAGCTCCCGCGGATCCACGAAGTCGTACTCGATGGCGTAGCCGGGGCGGATCATCACCGCGCGCTCCAGCCCCGGCATGCTCGCCAGCAGGCCGAGCTGAACGTCGCGGGGAAGGGAGGTCGAGATGCCGTTGGGATAGACCGTGTCGTCGTCGAGCCCCTCCGGCTCCAGGAAGATCTGGTGGCGCTCCTTGTCGGCGAAGCGGACCACCTTGTCCTCGATGGACGGGCAGTAGCGCGGCCCGGTGCTCTGGATCTGGCCCGAATACATGGGGGCGCGGTGAAGGTTGGCGCGGATCAGCGCGTGGCCCTCGGGCGTGGTCCAGGTGATGGCGCAGTCGATCTGCGGCGTGTCGATCCGATCGGTCATGTAGGAGAAGGGCGGCGGGGGCTGGTCGCCCGGCTGCTTCTCCAGCGCCGCCCAATCGATGCTGCGGCCGTCGAGCCGCGGCGGCGTGCCGGTCTTCAGGCGACCCAGCGGGAAGCCGCAGCGGGCCAGCCGGTCGGACAGGCCAAGGGCCGGCGGTTCGCCGACCCGGCCGGCCGGTGTCGTCTCTTCACCGATGTGGATCACGCCCCGCAGGAAGGTGCCGGTGGTCAGCACCACCGCACCAGCCCCCAGCGTCTCGCCCGCGCCGGTCACCACGCCGCAGGCCCGCCCTTCACCGTCGATGACCAGATCCTCGGCGCCGCCCGCCTCGATGGACAGCCCCTCCTGCTCGGCCAGGATGTCCTGGACGGCGCGGCGGTAGAGCTTGCGGTCGGCCTGGGCGCGCGGGCCACGGACCGCCGGTCCCTTGCTCCGGTTGAGGATCCGGAACTGGATGCCGCCGCGGTCGATGGCCCGCGCCATGACGCCGTCGAGGGCGTCGATCTCCCGCACGAGGTGCCCCTTGGCCAGCCCGCCGATGGCGGGGTTGCAGGACATTTCCCCGATGGTGTCCAGCCGGTGGGTGAGGAGCAGCGTGCGCGCCCCCAGGCGCGCCGCCGCCGCCGCCGCCTCGCACCCGGCGTGGCCGCCGCCGACAACGATGACATCGAATGTACGCATGGGCGCGAAGATAGCGGAGTCGGCCGCCCTCGCCAAGGGCGGCGATGATCCGCCGGAGGGCCGGCCACCGGCGCTCCCTGTTTCACGTGAAACAGCGCCTTCAGGCGCCGTCCGCATCACTTGCCGATGCAGAAATCGCGGAAGATCACATCAAGCAGATCCTCGACATCGACCCGCCCGGTGATCCGGCCGAGCGCCCGGCTGGCAAGCCGCACATCTTCCGCCGCCATCTCGGGCAGGGGGGCGGTCAGCGCCCGCGCGAGCGCGTCGCGGCACTCCTCCAGCGCCGCCCGGTGGCGGGCGCGGGTCAAGGCCGGGGTCCCGCCGGCGGACAGCCGCTCGCCCACGAAGGCGGTCAGGCGTTCCTCCAGCCGAGGCAGGCCGGCGCCGCTCCGCGCCGACAGGGCGATCGCCTCGCGGCCGCCGACCTCGGCCGGCACCGCCCCGGACACGTCGGTCTTGTTGAGGACGACGAGGCTGTCGGAACCGACCAGGGCGAGGGTGGCGGGGTCGAGCGCGGGCAGGGCCAGCGCGTCGAACACCGCGATCGTCACGTCGGCCCGCGCCGCCCGGTCGAGCGCCCGGCGGATTCCCTCCTCCTCGACCTCGTCGGCCGCCGCCTCCCGCAGGCCGGCGGTGTCGGCCAGCACCACCGGATAGCCGCCGAGGTCCAGATGCACCTCGATCACGTCGCGGGTGGTGCCGGCGCGCGCCGAGACGATGGCCGCCTCCCGGCGGGCGAGCGCGTTCAGCAGGCTCGACTTGCCGGCGTTGGGAGCGCCGACGATGGCGACGTGCAGCCCCTCGCGCAGCCGCTCGCCACGCCCCCGGTCGTCGAGATGGGCGGCGATCTCGGCCGCCAGATCGGCCAGCACCGGGCGGGCGGCCGCGGCAACTCCCCCCGGCAGATCCTCGTCGGGGAAGTCGATGTCGGCCTCAATGTGAGCAAGCGCCCGGGTCAGCCGCTGGCGCCAGCCCTCGTAGAGCGCGCCCAGCGCCCCTTCCATCTGGCGGAGCGCCTGGCGGCGCTGCGCCGCCGTCTCGGCGTCCACCAGATCGGCGACCGCTTCCGCCTCGGTGAGGTCGAGCTTGCCGTTCTCGAAGGCCCGGCGGGTGAACTCCCCGGGCTCGGCGACGCGCAGGCCGGGCAGGGCGGCCAGAGCCTCGATCACCCCGGCGACCACCGCGCGGCCGCCGTGGAGATGCAGCTCCGCCACATCCTCCCCGGTGAAGCTGCGCGGCGCCGGGAACCACAGAACCAGCGCCTCGTCCAAACGCTCGCCTGTGGCGGGAGCGTGCAGCCGGGCGCGCGTGGCCTCCCGTGGCCGGGGCAGGGGCCGGCCGGTGAGGGCGCCGAGAGCCGTCCCGGCGCCGGGTCCCGAAACGCGAACCACCGCCACACCGGATCGGCCGGGGGCGGTGGCAAGGGCGAAGATGGTGGCGGTCATCGCGGGTTCACCGGAGGGATCAGCCGATCTGGTCCGGCCGCAGCTCCGTCTGTTCGGGGGTCAGCATCAGGCGGTCGACACGGCCGCCCCCGACCAGATGCGTCTCCAGGATCTCGTCGACGTCGGCCGGCGACCGGTAGGTGTACCAGACGCCTTCCGGATAGACGACCAGGGTCGGCCCCAGCTCGCAGCGGTCCAGGCAGCCGGCGGCGTTGATCCGCACACGGCCGTCCAGGCCGAGTTCGCGGGCCCGCACCTTCATGTAGTCGCGGAGCTTCTCCGATCCGCGGGCCGCGCAGGAGCCCCGTTTGTGCCCGTCGGGGCGGCGGTTGGTGCAGCAGAAGACATGCGCTTCGAAATACGGCTTGGGGTCCGTCACTTCCGTCCATCCTGTCCCATGGCCGAGGCCAGCTGGGTCCAAAACATCTTCTGAAGCTGCTCCATACCCTGGATGCCCGCGGGGAGCCACGTCTTCAGCATCGTTTCCGGATCCATGGCGTGCAGGTTGGCCGACAGCCGGTCCTGGATCTCCTGCATCATGGCGTCCTGCATCGGCTTGACATCGGGCAGGCCGAGGAAATGGCGGGCCTCGTCCGGCGTGCAGTCGATGTCGATGGTGATCTTCATGGCCCCATTCTCCTGAAAAGCGCGCCGGACGCAGGAAGTTTAGGGTTGAGCATCGCTTCGGCTCATGCCCCACTATACAGATAGGAAGCCCTGGCGCAACGCCACCGCCGCGCCACGTTATTCCCCGAGGCAGCCCCGCCGCGCCACCGATCGGAACCACCCCCATGTCCGCGAATCTGCTGGGTCACGAGACCAGCCCCTACCTGCTTCAGCACAAGGACAACCCGGTGCACTGGATGGCCTGGGGCGTCGACGCCTTCGCCCGCGCCCGGCGGGAGAACAAGCCGATCCTGCTGTCGGTCGGCTACGCCGCCTGCCACTGGTGCCACGTGATGGCGCACGAGAGCTTCGAGGACCCGGAGATCGCGCGCCGCATGAACAGGCTGTTCGTCAACATCAAGGTGGACCGGGAGGAACGCCCCGACGTCGACCAGATCTACCAGTCGGCCCTGGCCCTGCTGGGCCAGCCCGGCGGCTGGCCTCTGACCATGTTCCTGACCCCGGACGCCGAGCCCTTCTGGGGCGGCACCTACTTTCCGCCGAGCGCGCGTTACGGCCGCCCCGGCTTCGCCGACGTCCTGGAAGGGGTGGCGGAGACCTACAACCGCGAACCGGACAAGGTGGCGCGCAACGTCACGGCGCTGAAAGAGGCGCTGGGCAAGCTGGCCCAGAACCGGGCGGCGCACGCCGTCGACCTCCCGGTGATCGATCACGTGGCCGAGCGGCTGGCCCGCGAGGTCGATCCCATCCACGGCGGCATCGGCACGGCGCCGAAGTTCCCGCAGGTCCCCATCCTGGAGCTGTTCTGGCGCGCCTGGCAGCGCACCGGACAGGAGCCTTACCGCGACGCCGTGCTCAACACGCTGACGCACATGTGCCAGGGCGGCATTTACGACCATCTCGGTGGCGGCTTCGCCCGCTATTCGGTCGACGAGATGTGGCTGGTGCCGCATTTCGAGAAGATGCTCTACGACAACGCGGCCCTGATCGATCTTCTCACCCTGGTCTGGCAGGAGGTGCGCGATCCGCTGTTCGAGGCGCGCGTCCGCGAGACGGTCGGCTGGCTGCTGCGCGAGATGATCGCCGAGGGCGGCGGCTTCGCCGCCACGCTGGACGCCGACAGCGAAGGGGAGGAGGGACGCTTCTACGTCTGGACCGCCGAGGAGATCGACCGGCGGCTCGGCCCCGACGCCGCGGCCTTCAAGAGCGCCTACGGGGTCACACCCCAGGGGAACTGGGAAGGGAAGACCATCCTCAACCGCCTGCACCGGCTGGCGCCGCTCGACGCCGGCGCCGAGGCGGCCCTGGCCGACTCCCGGGCGCGGCTGTGGCGTGCCCGGGAAGAGCGGGTGCGTCCGGGCTGGGACGACAAGGTGCTCGCCGACTGGAACGGGCTGGCGATCGCCGCGCTCGCCCACGCCGGCCTCGCCTTCGGGGAAGCCGGCTGGATCGCGGCGGCCGAACGCGCCTACGCCTTCGTGCGCGACCGCATGACCGAGCAGGGGCGCCTGCGCCACAGCTGGCGGGCCGGGCGGCTCAAGCACCCCGCCACCCTCGACGACCACGCCCACATGGCCCGCGCCGCCCTGGCCCTGCACGAGGCGACGGGCGACGCCGGTGCGCTGGACCAGGCGCGCGCCTGGGTGGCGGCGCTTGACGAGCGTTTCTGGGACGCCGCGGCCGGCGGCTATTTCTTCACGGCGGACGACGCCACCGATCTCATCATCCGCACCAAATCGGCCCACGACGGCGCCACCCCGAGCGGCAACGGAACCATGCTGGCCGTCCTGGCGACCCTCTACCACCGCACCGGCGAGGCGTCCTACCGGGAGCGGGCCGACGCCCTGACCACCGCCTTCTCCGGCGAGACGAGCCGCAACTTCTTCCCCCTGCCGACCTTCCTCAACGCCGTGGAGATGGCGCACAACGCCCTTCAGATCGTCATCGTCGGCGCCCCCGAGGCCGCGGACACCCTGGCGCTGCGCCGCGCCGTGCTCGACCGCTCGCTGCCCGACCGCATCCTCAGCATCGTCCCGCCGGACCACCGGCTGCCGCCCCATCACCCGGCCCACGGCAAGGGCATGCAGGACGGCCGGGCGACCGCCTATGTCTGCACCGGAATGACCTGTTCGCCGCCGGTGACCACCCCCGACGCCCTCGCCGGCTCCCTGGCCCGGCGGTGACGGCATGACCCGCCGCAGAATCGACAGCCCGCTGGGACCGCTGACCCTCACCGGAGCCGGCGGCGCTTTGGTCGCGCTGGACTGGGGTGGCCCGGCGGACGCCGCGGCCGGCCCGGACCCTCTGCTGGAGGAGGCCGCGCGCCAGCTGGACGCCTATTTCGCCGGACGCCTCCGCGTCTTCGATCTGCCGCTGGCGCCGCAAGGCAGCCCCTTCCGCCAGCGGGTGTGGGCGGCGATGCAGGCGATCCCCTACGGCGCCACCGCCAGTTACGGCGACCTCGCCCGCGCGCTGGGCACCGCACCGCGGGCGGTGGGCGGGGCCTGCGGGGCGAACCCGCTGCCCATCATCATACCCTGCCACCGCGTCGTCGGCGGGGGCGGCGCGCCCGGCGGCTATTCCGGCCTGGGCGGCCTGGAGACCAAGGGCCGGCTGCTGGCGCTCGAACGGCAGCGGGCCGCCAGCACCGCCGGCGCGCGATCGCCGGCCGGCGCGGACTCATAACCGCAGCCACCGCCGACGGCGTCGGTTCTGATTCCGCCGGCTTTTCGTCCTTCATACTGGGAGAGTGACCACGATGGTTCACGCGATCCGCATCCATGAGCATGGCGGACCCGAGGTGCTGCGCTGGGAGGAGGTCTCGGTCCGCGAGCCCGGCCCTGGCGAGGTGCGCATCCGCCACACCGCCATCGGCTTGAACTACATCGACACCTACCACCGATCCGGCCTCTACAAGGTGCCCCAGCTCCCCGCGATCATCGGCTCGGAGGCCGCGGGGGTGGTCGAAGCGGTGGGGCCGGAGGTCACCACCCTGGCCGTGGGCGACCGCGTCGGCTACGCCCCCAGCCCGCTCGGTGCCTACGCCGAGGCCCGCGTGATGCCGGCCGAACGGTTGATCCCGCTGCCGAGCTGGATCGAGGACCGTCAGGCCGCCGGCATGCTGCTCCAGGGAATGACCGCGCAGTTCCTGCTGCGCACCACCTACGCGGTGCAGCCGGGCGACACCATCCTGGTGCAGGCGGCGGCCGGCGGGGTCGGCCTGATCCTCTGCCAGTGGGCCAGCCATCTGGGCGCGACGGTGATCGGCACCGTCAGCACCGACGAGAAGGCCGAACTTGCGCGGGCGCACGGCTGCCACCATCCCATCGTCTACACGCGCGAGAATTTCGTGGAGCGCGTCCACGACATCACGGACGGGCAGGGTGTGCCGGTCGTCTATGACGGGGTGGGCAAGACCACCTTCATGGGCGGCTTGGACTGCCTGCGGCCCCGCGGATTCATGGTGCTGTTCGGGGCGGCCTCCGGCCCGGTGCCGCCGCTCGACCTCCAGCTCCTGGCGGCCAAGGGCTCGCTCTACGTCACCCGACCGACCCTCTTCACGCACGTCGCCCGCCGCGACGACCTGATGACCAGCGCCGCCGACCTGTTCGACGCCGTCCACGCCGGCGGCGTCCGCATCGAGGTGCGGCAGACCTTCCCGCTGCGCGAGGCCGCCGCCGCCCACCGCGCGCTGGAAGCCCGCCAGACGACGGGCTCCACGGTCCTGTTGCCCTGAGACCGGGGCACGCCGGCTCCCGGACCGGACCGCTCCGGACCGCGGCCTACTCCGCGGTCCAGAGCGGGTTCTTCAGCTTGGTGAGGAGTTCGGCGTGGGCCGCCAGCTCCTCCGCGCTGGGGGCGTGGGGGCGGGCGGCGCGCAGGGGACGGTCGATGCGGACCGCCGCCTTGCCGCCCGGCGCCGCCGGCCCCGTGGCCAGCGCCAACCCGGCCTGGCGGCCGCCCCGAAGCTCCAGATAGACCTCGGCCAGGAGCTGGGCGTCGAGCAGGGCGCCGTGGAGGGTGCGGTTGGAGTTGTCCACGCCGAAGCGCTTGCACAGTGCGTCCAGGGTGGCCGGCGCCCCGGGGAACTTCTGCCGGGCCATGAGCAGCGTGTCGATGGCCCGTTCCCGCGGCATCACCGGATGACCGGCGATCTTCAGCTCCCAGTTCAGAAAGGCCATGTCGAAGGCGGCGTTGTGGATCACCAGCGGTGCATCGCCGATGAAGGCCACGAAAGCCGCCGCCACATCGTTGAAGACGGGCTTGTCGGCCAGGAACTCCGTGGTCAGGCCGTGGACGGCGACGGCGTCGGCCGGCACATCGCGTTCCGGGTTGATGTAGACGTGGAAGCGCTCCCCGGTCGGCACGTGATTGACCAGCTCCACGCAGCCGATCTCCACCAGCCGATGGCCTTCCTCGGGCTTGAAGCCGGTCGTCTCCGTATCCAGCACGATCTCACGCATGCAGCACCCGTCCCGGCTGGTAGCCCCGCGGCGGCCATTGCCGGCCGCGGCGTCGTTTCACAGCAGCGATCACGCCGCGCAGGGCCCGCCGCGTCGCCAGCCGGCCGCCGCCGGTCCGGATCACGTGGTCGGCGCGCCGGCGCTTCTCCGCGTCGGGCATCTGCCGGGCCAGGATACCCGCGAACTTCTCCGCCGTCATGCCCGGCCGTGCCATGACCCGCGCCTTCTGAACCGGGAAGGGCGCGGAGACGACGACCACCCGGTCGACCCGCCGCTCGGCGCCGGTCTCGAACAGCAGGGGGATGTCGAGCACGGCGACCTTGACCCGGCGGCGCGCGGCTTGGCGGAGAAAGCGCCGCTGCGCCTCCTGGACCCTGGGATGGAGGATGGCTTCCAGCCGGCGGAGCGCCTCCGGATTGCCGAAGACGGCCGCCCCCAAAGCCCGGCGGTCCACCGCCCCGTTCACGACCACGCCGGGAAAGGCGGCCTCGATCGCCGCCACCGCGGCACCGCCCTTTCCGAGCAGCCCATGCACCACCGCGTCGCTGTCGCAGACCGGCGCCCCCATGGCGGCCAGCATGCGCGCCGCCGTGCTCTTGCCCATCCCGATGGACCCGGTGAGACCCAGCACGATCATCGTCCGTCAACCTTGCAGCACGACCCGCCGAAGCTCCTCCGTCACCTCCGGCTCACGGCCGAACCAGGCGGCAAAGCCGGGCCGCGCCTGGTGCAGCAGCATGCCGATCCCGTCGACGGTGCGGTTGCCGCGCGCCTGCGCCTCGGCGAGCAGGGGTGTCACCAGCGGCGTGTAAACGATGTCGGTCACCACGGCGGTGGAGGGCAGGGCGCGGAGGTCGAGGTCCAGCGCCGGCTGGCCGGCCATCCCCTGCGTCGTGGTGTTGACCAGAAGGGCCGCCCCCTCCAGGCATGTTTCACGTGAAACCCAATCGACGACCTCCACCGCCCCGCCGATGGCCCCGGCCAGCTCCTCCGCCCGTTCGCGGGTGCGGTTGGCCAGCCGGACCACCGGCGCGCCGGCGTCGAGCAGGGAGGCCACCACCGCGCGCGCCGCGCCGCCGGCGCCGATCACCACCGCCGGCCCGTCGGCGGCGCACCAGCCGGCCGCGCCGGCCTTCAGGTTCTCCAGGAATCCGAACCCGTCGGTGTTGCGGCCCTCCAGCGTGCCGTCCTCATGGACCAGGATGGTGTTCACCGCACCCATCCGGCGGGCCGTGGCGTCCAGCCGGTCCACCGTCCGCCAGGCGGCCTCCTTGTGCGGCACGGTGACGTTGCAGCCGCGGAAGCCGAGCGCGGGCAGGGCACGGATCGCTTCCTCCACCCGCGCGGGCGGAACCGCCAGCGGGACATAGGCCCCGTCGATGCCGTAGCGCGCGAGCCAGTAACCGTGGAGCCGGGGCGACCGTGAATGCCCGACCGGCCAGCCCATGACCCCGGCCAGCGCCGCCTTGCCGCTGATGCTCATTCCGCAATCACCCCATGAACCCGCAGGAACCCGAGCAGCGGCAGAAGCGGCAGCCCGAGGATCGTGAAGAAATCGCCGTCCACCCGGTGGAACAGCTGCGCGCCCAGCCCTTCGAGCTGGTAGGCCCCGACCGACCGCAAGGCCCCGTCGCCGGCGGCGTCCAGATAGGACTCCAGAAAGGCGTCGCTGAAGGAGCGCATGGTCAGCCGCGCGCGGTCGATCTGGTGCCACAGCCGCTCGCCGTCGCGCACCACGACGGCGCAGCTGATGAGCCGGTGGGTCTTGCCGCGCAGGGACTTCAGCTGCGCGTGCGCCGCGTCGCGATCGGCCGGCTTGTCGAACCAGACGCCATCGCACTCCAGCATCTGGTCGGCGCCGACGACCAGCGCGCCCGGATGCCGGCGGGTGATCCGCTGCGCCTTCAGCTCGGCCAGGGTTTCGGCCACCGCTTCCGCGGCCACCCCTTCGGCCCGTCCGGCCAGCTTCACCTCCTCCTCGTCAACCAGGGGAGGGTCGAGGACCACCGGAACGCCGGCCTGCTCCAGCATGGCCGCGCGGGTCCGTGATCCCGACGCCAGAACCAGCCGGGTCACGACGCCGGCCCTTCGGCGCCGATGCCGGCCTGGCGACGGGCCAGCAGCATCATGATTTCCGCGGCGGTCTCCTCGATGGAGCGCCGCGACACGTCGATCACCGGCCAGCCCCGCCGGCTGAACATGCGCCGCGCGTCGGTCACCTCGGCGCGCACCACCTCGGGATCGACGTAGGTCGAGCTGTCGTTCTGGTTCAGGAGCTTCAGCCGGTTGCGGCGGATCTGGACGAGGCGGTCGGGATCCTTGGTCAGGCCGACGATCAGGGGACGGGTCACCTTCTCGATCTCCGGGGGCAGGGGGCAGCCGGGCACGATGGGGATGTTGGCGGCCTTGATGCCGCGGTTGGCCAGATAGATGCAGGTCGGCGTCTTGGAGGTGCGCGACACCCCCATCAGGATGACGTCGGCCTCGTGCAGGTCCCAGCTCGACTGGCCGTCGTCGTGGGCCAGCGCGAAATCCATGGCGTCCATGCGCCCGAAATACTCGGCGTCGAGCGCGTGCTGGCGGCCGGGCTGGCGCTGGGACTCCACGCCGAGGAAGGCGGCCAGCGCGTTGATCAGCGGATCCAGCACCGGGATGCAGGGGACCTGCACCTCGCGGCAGAAGTCCTGGAGCCGCCGCCGCAGCGTCTCGTCCACCAGCGTGAACATGACGAGACCGGGATGCTCGCGCACCCCTTCGAGCACCATGTCGAGCTGGCGGTCGGTCCGCACGAGGTTCCAGAAATGCTCGACCGGCCGCACGTCGTCGAACTGGATGACGCAGGCGCGTGCCACCCCGTTGATCGTCTCGCCGGTCGCGTCAGACACAAGATGAAGGTGGAACTGTTTCATCCGTCCCCAATCCATTGTGGAGAACCCGATCCCACGCTGTGGACAACCGGGACCCCCCTCGTTTCGTCCAGACAGCGGGACCGGCCGCCCCCGCTGGAGCCCCCTTCGGGACAGATCCCGCGCCCTCTTCGCAACATGGGCATGAGATGGCCGGCACGGCCGGTTATCCACGGGATTCCCAGGGTTCCTGATATAGCATTTCCGCCGTTTCCGGCGGTAGCCTCTGGAGTCGTCCACACCACCCCGGATCTGTCCACCGAATTGCATGGGCTCTGTGGATGAATCCGGGCAAAGCGGGGATTCCCGATTCCCACAGGCTTCCACCACCACTTCTTCCTTTCTTCCCTCAAAAAGAATAGTGAGTAGGTGGCGCGTTCCGCCCGTCCCCGCGGCGGGCCACCGTGCGCCGGGGCCACTCACCAGGGATTGATCGACGGTGTCCGAAACCCTCAAGCCGATGCTCGCAGCCCTCGCTGGCGAAGTCCGCCGGCGTCCGCCTTTCTGGCTCATGCGCCAGGCCGGCCGCTATCTGCCGGAATACCGCGAACTGCGCGCCAAGGCCGGCAGCTTCCTCGATCTCTGCTACAACCCCGACTTTGCGGTGGAGGTGACCCTCCAGCCGCTGCGCCGCTACGACATGGACGCGGCCATCCTGTTCTCCGACATCCTGGTGGTACCGCACGCGCTGGGCCAGCCGCTCGCCTTCCTGGAAGGCGAGGGGCCGAAGCTCGATCCGATCCGCGACCGCGAGGCCCTGAAGCGGCTGTCCCGCGACCGCTTCCACGAACGGCTGGAGCCGGTCTACGAGACGGTGCGCCGGCTCTCCACCGCCATTCCCGGTCACACCACGCTGATCGGCTTCGCGGGCGCGCCCTGGACCATCGCCTGCTACATGGTGGAAGGGGCGGGATCCAAGGAGTACGCCCACGTCAAGCGCTGGGCCTACGGCGATCCCGACGGCTTCGCCATGCTGATCGACCTGCTGGTCGAGGTCACCGCCGATTACCTGTGCACGCAGATCGAGGCCGGCGCCGAGGCGGTGCAGCTTTTCGACAGCTGGGCCGGCGTGCTGCCGGCCGGTCCCTTCCGCCGCTGGGTGATCGAGCCGACCCGCCGCATCGCCGCCCTGGTGAAGGCCAGGCACCCGTCGGTGCCGCTGATCGGCTTTCCCCGTGGTGCCGGCCTCTCCTACGAGAACTATGCGGCCGACGGCGGCGTGGACGCGATCGGCCTCGACACCACGGTGCCGCCGGCCTGGGCCGCCCGCAGCCTTCAGACCCGCCTGCCGGTGCAGGGCAACCTGGATCCCATCATGCTGGCCGCCGGGGGCGAGGCGCTGCACCGCGCCGCCCGGGAGATCCTGGAGGCGCTGGCCGGCGGGCCCTTCGTCTTCAACCTCGGCCATGGGGTCATCCAGACCACCCCGCCCGAGCATGTCGCGGCGCTGGCCGAGCTGCTGAAGCGCTGGCCGGAGCGCGGCTGACGGCATCGGCCGCGGCGGCGGAGCAGGGGCGGCGGGGCAGGGCGGGCGGCATCGCCTTTAGGGGCTGGACATGACCGCGGTTGCGCTCCAGTTTACCGCTCCATGCCAGTTCCCTCCGCAGCGGCCCCCGGGGCCGCCCGCCGCATCGCCGTCGTCCTCTTCAACCTCGGCGGTCCCGACCGCCCCGAGGCGGTGCGGCCGTTCCTGTTCAACCTCTTCGCGGATCCCTCGATCATCCGGATCCCGAACCCGTTCCGCGTCCTGCTCGCCCGTTTCATCGCCGCCCGGCGGGCCAAGGCGGCCCAGGCCATCTACGCCGAGCTGGGCGGCCGTTCGCCTCTGCTGGAGAACACCCAGGCACAGGCCGCGGCCCTGGAGGCCGCCCTGAACGACGGTGCCACGGAGCGCGAGGCGCGCGTCTTCATCGCCATGCGCTACTGGCACCCGATGAGCGCCGAGACGGCCGCACGGGTCAGGGACTACGCGCCGGATCTCGTCGTCCTTCTGCCGCTCTACCCGCAATTCTCGACGACCACCACGGCCTCCAGCCTGCGGATCTGGCGCGAGGCGGCGGCGGCGGCCGGCCTGGAAGCGCCGACACGGCTCGTCTGCTGCTACCCGACCCAGGCCGGTTTCATCGACGCATCGGCCGCGGTGATCCGGCCGCTCTACGAGAAGGCCCGCGCCCATGGCCGGCCGCGGGTCCTGTTCTCCGCCCACGGGCTGCCGAAGAAGGTCGTCGCCGCGGGCGATCCCTACCAGTGGCAGTGCGAGCGGACAGCCGAGTCCATCGCCGCGGCGCTGTGCATCGACGATCTCGACTGGATCAACTGCTACCAGAGCCGTGTCGGCCCGCTGGCCTGGATCGGCCCCTCCACCGAGGAGGAGATCCGCCGTGCCGGCCGCGACGGCGTGCCGGTCCTGGTGGTGCCGATCGCCTTCGTGTCGGAACATTCCGAGACGCTGGTGGAGATCGAGGTCGAATACCGTCATCTCGCCAGGGAAGCCGGTGTGCCCTGGTTCGGCCGGGTGCCGGCGGTGGGGACGGAGCCGGCCTTCATCGACGGGCTGGCCCGGCTGGTGGGGCAGGCGGCCGCGGGCCGGAAGCCGGTGTGCGCCCAGAACGGCGGCCGGATCTGCCCGGATGGCTTCCCGGGCTGCCAGCAGCAGGGCCGCAGCGCCATCCAGGCGGGACAGAACTAGATCGGACAGAACCGGGCCGAACCGATTGGAACGGAACACGAGGGGGAGGGGATCGGGTGCTCTATCTCTGGGTCAAGGCGCTTCACGTCATCAGCATCATCGCCTGGATGGCCGGGCTTCTTTATCTGCCGCGGCTGTTCGTCTACCACTGCGAGGCCAAGCCCGGCTCCGAGTCCTCGGAGCGTTTCAAGGTGATGGAACGGCGGTTGCTGCGCGCCATCATGAACCCGGCGATGGGCGCGGTCTGGCTGACCGGCATCGGGATGCTGCTGCTGGAGCCGGCCTGGCTCAAGCAGGGCTGGCTGCACGCCAAGCTCCTGCTCGTCCTGGGCATGACCGCGGCGCACATGATGATGGCGCGCTGGCGCCGGGACTTCGAGGCCGACCGCAACAGGCGGCCGGCCCGCTTCTACCGCATCGCGAACGAGGTGCCGACCCTGCTGATGATCGGCATCGTCGTCCTCGTGATCGTCAAGCCCTTCTGAGGCGGCGGCCGGCCGCCTTCTCGGCCTCGACGGCCAGCAGGATGGCCAGGCCGGCCGCGGCCATCCAGGCCCAGTCGATCCAGCCCAGGGCGGCGGTGCCGAACAGCCGCTGCATGGGCGGCGCGTAGGTGAAGGCGAGCTGAAGGGCCAGCATGAGGCTGATGGAGATCCACACCGGCCGGCTGCCGAACAGGCCGCTCCGGTTCAGCACCGGCCCGGTCACCGCCCGCGCGCTCAGCAGGAAGAAGATCTCCCCCATGACCAGCGCGTTGACCGCCATGGTGCGGGCGACCGGGGCGGGGTCGCCGTGCCCTGTGTGGATGAGGAAGAAGCCGAAGCTGGCGGCGACCAGCAGGGCCATGACCAGGACCATCCGCCCGATCAGGTGGCCGGGCAGGATGGGCTCGGCGGGCGGGCGGGGAGGGCGCTTCATCACGTCCGCCTCCGGCGGCTCGAAGGCCAGCGCCAGGCCCAGCGTGACGGCGGTCACCATGTTGACCCACAGGATCTGCACCGGGGTGATGGGCAGCGTGGTGCCGGCCAGCACCGCGGCCAGGATGACCAGCGCCTGCGCACCGTTGGTCGGCAGCATGAACAGGATGGTCTTGCGCAGGTTGTCGTAGACGGTGCGGCCCTCCTCGACCGCGTGGGCGATGGACGCGAAGTTGTCGTCGGCCAGGACCATGCTGGCCGCCTCCTTGGCCGCCTCGGTTCCCTTCCGGCCCATGGCGACGCCGACGTCGGCGCGCTTCAGCGCGGGCGCGTCGTTGACCCCGTCGCCGGTCATGGCGACCGTCTGCCCGGTCGCCTGCAAGGCGCGGACGAGGCGCAGCTTGTGCTCCGGCGTGGTGCGGGCGAACAGGCTGGTTCCGTGGGCGAGGCTCACCAGCGCGGCGTCGTCGACGCGGTCCAGCTCGGCCCCGGTCACGGCGGGGCCGTCCAGGCCGAAGCGGCGTCCGATGGCCTGCGCCGTGCCGGCGTGGTCGCCGGTGATCATCTTGACGCGGATGCCGGCCTCGCGGCAGGCCCGCACCGCGGTCATCGCCTCCTCCCGCGCCGGGTCGATCAGCCCGCACAGCCCGAAGAGGACCAGCCCCTCCTCGACGTCGGCCGGGGTGAGGCCCGTGGCGCCGGGCCGGGCCGGCCGGCCGGCCACCCCCAGAACGCGCAGGCCGTCGGCGGCCAGGGCGTCGATCCGGGCGTGCCAGGCGGCGTGGTCCAGGGGGAGGAGGCCGTCCGGACCCAGCACCCGGTCGCACATGGCCAGCACCCGTTCGGGTGCGCCCTTCACGCAGACCAGGCCCGGGCCGTCGCCGTCGCGGTGCAGGGTCGCCATGAACTTGTGCTCGGACTCGAAGGGAACGACACCGAGGCGCGGACGCTCCGCGGCCAGCCGCCGGGGGTCGAGGCCGGCCTTGACGCCGAGGACCAGCAGGGCGCCGTCGGTGGGGTCGCCGGCCACCGTCCAGTCGTCCGGCCCGTCGCGCTGAAGCTCCGCGTCGTTGCACAGGACCGCGGCGCGGGCGAGCGCGGCCAGGGCCGGATCCGTCCCTCCGTCCTCCTCCGCCCGCAGCGGCCGGCCGTCGCGCAGGACCGCGCCGTCGGGGCGGTAGCCGATTCCGCTCACCGTGTAGGCGGCGGCGGCCGTGCGCACCGCCTGGACGGTCAGCTCGTTGCGGGTCAGCGTGCCGGTCTTGTCGGAGCAGATCACGCCGACCGACCCCAGCGTCTCCACCGCCGGCAGGCGGCGGATGATGGCGTTGCGCCGGGCCATGCGGGTGACGCCGATGGCCAGCGTGATGGTCATCACCGCCGGCAGCCCCTCGGGGATGGCGGCCACGGCGAGGCCGACCGCGGCCATCACCATGGTCGGCCAGGGTTCCCCCTGGACGTACACGCCGAACAGGAAGGTGACCGCGGTCAGCACCAGGATGCCGATGGTCAGCCAGCGCCCGAACACCGCCATCTGCGCCAGCAGCGGCGTGGTCAGGGTTTCCACCCCGGCCAGCATGGTGCCGATCCGGCCCAGCTCGGTGTCGTCGCCGGTGGCCACCACGACGCCGACGGCCTGCCCCTGCGCCACCAGCGTCGCCGAATAGGCCATGCCGCTGCGGTCGCCCAGCGTCGCCGCCGTGTCGACCGGCGCGGTCGACTTGTCGACCGGAAGGGATTCCCCCGTGAGGGCGGCCTCCTGGACGCGCAGGCCGTTGGCCTGGATCAGCCGCAGGTCGGCCGGCACCCGGTCGCCCGAGGCCAGCAGCACGCGGTCGCCCGGCACGATCTCCTCGGCCGGGATGGTCACCTGGTGGCCGTCCCGCAGCACCACCGCCTGGGGCGACAGCATGTTGCGGATGGCGTCCAAAGCCTGCTCGGCCTTCCCCTCCTGGATGTAGCCGATCACCGCGTTGATCACCACCACCCCGGCGATCACCGAGGCGTCGATCATCTCGCCCAGCAGCAGGGTCACCACCCCGGCGGCGATCAGCACGTAGATCAGCAGGTTGTCGAACTGGGCCAGGAAGCGGCGCAGGGCGGAGCGCCGGGGCGGCGGCGTCAGCCGGTTCGGCCCGTGGCGTTCCAGCCGGGCGCGCGCCTCGGCGCTCGACAACCCCCCGTCCGGGCTGTCGAGCGCGGCGAGCACCTCCTCGACCGGGCGGGCGTGCCAGGGTGGGGCGCCGGCGTCGGATCGGGCATCGGCGAGATCGATCGGACTCATGACGGTTCACCGGGCTTTGCCTTTCCAAACCTCCTAGGTCGGAACGGCAAGCCCTGTGCGCCAGGGGGTGCGACGGCTTGTGCGGACGAGGAAGCGCCCAAGGTTTCGCTTTCGTTTGACTTGCAGCCGGCGATCCGCTAACCATCTTTTCACCACGGGGCGGCCAGCCCCGCTGGAACCCACACCCGCATCCGCCGTTCCGTCCCTCCCCAACGATCCGGGCGCGGCGACCGACGAGCCCCCCGCTCCTGTCA
>JAEZHQ010000057.1 GCA_023416455.1 Pseudomonadota bacterium
GCGCTGGCCGGGTTGTCGGAGGGGGAGGCGGCAGGGGTCGGGGCGCTTGACCTGCACCGCCGGCTTCATCAGGGCAGCGGCCGGACGGAGCGTTTCGTGCGCGCCGTGGTGGCGCTCGACCGGCAGCGGCGGCGCAACCGCGCCGACTCGCGCTTCTGGACGGAAGCCGAGCGCTTCGGCCTGTTCGATCCCCAGGGTCTGGCGCTGGCCTGCTCGCATGACCGCGTGCTGGCGGCACTCGCCGACCGGGTGCGGGCGGAGGCGCTGGCGGTGCTGCGCCGGGCCGGGCACGACCCGGCCCTGCTGGCGCTGCGCGCGTGGGGCGTGCGCAGACCTGCCCCAACGATCCATTGTGGGTGATGCGCCTTCACAAGCCCATCTCCTTGTGTATAGTGCGGCGCAAATTTTTGCAGGAGGCCCGCCATGGCCCGCGACATCGCGATCCGCGAAGCCCTCACCTTCGACGACGTGCTTCTGGTGCCGGCCGAGAGCGCCGTGCTGCCGAACCAGGTCGAGACGAAGACGCGCCTGACCAAATCCATCGAGCTCGGCATCCCGCTGATATCCGCGGCGATGGACACGGTGACCGAAAGCGGGCTGGCCATCGCGCTGGCGCAAGCCGGCGGCATCGGCACCATCCACCGCAACATGGACATCGAGCGCCAGGCGGAGGAGGTGCGCAAGGTCAAGCGCTTCGAGTCCGGCATGGTGGTCAACCCGATCACCATCGCGCCCGGCGCCACCCTGGCCGACGCGCTGCAACTGATGGCCGATTACCACATCTCCGGCATCCCGGTGGTGGAGAGCCTGGACGCCCGCGGCAGCGGCAAGCTGGTCGGCATCCTGACCAACCGCGACGTGCGCTTCGCCAACGATCCCAAGCAGCCGGTCAGCGAGCTGATGACCAAGAAGCTGGTCACCGTGCGCGAGGGGGTGAGCCAGGACGAGGCCAAGCGCCTGCTCCACCAGCACCGCATCGAGAAGCTGCTGGTGGTCGACGAGGACTACCGCTGCATCGGCCTGGTCACCGTCAAGGACATGGAGAAGGCCCAGGCCTACCCGAACGCCTGCAAGGACGAGAAGGGCCGCCTGCGCGTCGCCGCCGCCACCGGAACCGGCTCCGACGGGCTGCGCCGCGCCGAGGCGCTGTTCGACGCCGGGGTCGACGTGCTGGTGGTGGACACCGCCCACGGCCATTCGCTGAAGGTGCTGGAGCAGGTGCGCGCCGCCCGTGGCATGGCCAACTACACCCAGGTCATCGCCGGCAACGTGGCGACCGCCGATGCCGCCCGGGCCCTGATCGACGCCGGGGCCGATGCGGTCAAGGTCGGCATCGGCCCCGGCTCCATCTGCACCACGCGCATCATCGCCGGCGTCGGCGTGCCGCAGCTCACCGCCATCATGGACGTGGTCGACGCCTGCGAGAAGCAGGGCATCCCGGTCATCGCCGACGGCGGAATCAAGTTCTCGGGCGACCTCGCCAAGGCCATCGCCGCCGGCGCCCACGCCGCCATGATCGGCAGCCTGCTCGCCGGCACCGACGAGAGCCCTGGCGAGGTGATCCTGTTCCAGGGCCGCTCCTACAAGAGCTACCGCGGCATGGGCTCGGTGGGGGCGATGGCCCGCGGGTCGGCCGACCGCTACTTCCAGCAGGAGGTCTCCACCATGAAGCTGGTGCCCGAGGGCGTGGAAGGCCGCGTCCCCTACAAGGGGCCGGTGTCGACGGTGATCCACCAGCTGGTCGGCGGCCTGCGCGCGGCCATGGGCTACACCGGCAACCGCTCCATCGCCGAGATGCAGCGGCGCTGCGAGTTCGTGCGGATCACCAACGCGGGCCTGCGCGAGAGCCACGTCCACGACATCACCATCACCAACGAATCCCCCAACTACCGCCAGGGTTAGGCAGCGTCCGGGCGGGGAGCGCCGGCGGCGCACCCCGCCCGCCGTCCCGCGGCGAAGCGGGCGAACAGGGCCACGCTGGCCGCCACGGTGGCGTTCAGGGACTCCACCGCCCCGGTGGTCGGGACCGACAGCCGCCGCGCCGGCAGGCCGGCCGGCACGCCCTGCCCCTCCTCCCCCAGGACCAGCCGGAGGTCGCGCGGCCAGTCCAGCGTCGACAAATCCTCGCCGTCGGCGTCCAGAGCGAACAGCGGGCCGGCCGCGGCCCCCAGATCCGCCCAGCGTGGCCCGCGCAGCAGGGTCAGCTCGAACTGCGCGTTGGCGGCGGCGCGCAGGCATTTGGGGTGGAAGGGATGGGCGGCCCCCTCCAGCAGGACGATCCGCCGTGCCCCGAAGGCGGCGGCGCTGCGCAGCAGGGCGCCCAGGTTGCTCGGGTCGCCCAGGGCGCAGACCAGCTCCAGCCCCTCGGGCGGCCGCGACAGGTCGACCGGTTCCAAGGCCGGGGTCCGGCCGACCAGCAGCGGGAAGCCGGTCCCCGACTGATCCAGGGCGCGGAACAGGGCGGGCGCCAGCCGAACCGGCTCGACGCCGGGCGGCAGGGTCCATCCGGCGGCCTGGGCCGGGTCGGCGACCAGTAGGGCGGTGAAGCGGTCCGGGTAGCGGGCCAGGGCCTCGGGCACGGTCTTCAGCCCGGCCAGCAGGAACTGGCCGTGCTTCTTCAGGCCGCGGCTGTCCAGCAGCGATTCCCAGAGCTTGAAGCGCGGGTTCTGCGGGCTTTCGATGAGGAGCGGCGGCCGGGTCATGTGGGAAGGCTCTTTTCCGGATGCGTGGCCGGGCGGGCCGCGGCCGGGTTCGGACATCAAAAGGTTCTGACCCTCGTATAGTGCATTTTCCGCCGGAAGGGGCAGCGCTTCGACGGCCGACGCGCGTTGGGCGGCGAAGGCGGCGCCGGCACCCGCATCCGCACCCGCACCCGCACCCGCGCCCCGGGCGTCACGCGATGTAGTTCAGCAGCGACAGCTTCTGCGTCTGGCCGGCGACCGTGTAGGCGGCCTCCAGGGCGTTCATGGAGGCGCGCAGGCGGGCGGCCACCTCCGTCTCGTCGATGCCCTCGATCTTGGCGATGCCTTCGGTCACCCCGGCCATCGCCTGGGTGTGGGCGGTCTTCTTGGATTCCATCGTGGCAAGGTCGGAGGCGACCTTGGCGTGCACCGACCGCACCTCGTCCTTGGCCTGGGACAGCAACTCGCGGGCCTGGCCGATGTACTCTTCGTACTTGCCGGGGTTGGAGGCGGCGACGCGGGCCATGCGGAAGGCGGAGACCAGCTTCTGGAAGGCGCGGTCGTCGCTGGTCACGCCGTAGGTGACCGACAGCCCGTCGTCGGCGGTCACCGACGCCTTCTCCCACGCCTTGCCGTTGCGCCGGTTGCTCATGTACTCGCTGTCGTAGAATGGCAACTCCGGCGGATCGACGTAGGGCATGTCGGTGATGGCGTCGGCCTCCATCGGCAGGGTCGCCACCGATATGGTGTTGTCGATCTTGCCGTTGACGACCCGGGCCGAGGTGGTGAACTGGCTGGTCCGCGTCGGGTGGTTCGGGTCGAGCGGGCTGTTGGCGGTCAGCCGGATGGTCGCCCCGTCGCCGATGTCGTCGGTGGCGACCGGCGGCGCCGGGTCGAGCTTGCGGAACTGCTCGCGCAGCTTGTCGGCGACCTTGGACACATCGACCACGCCGGCGTTGAAGTCCTGTTCGGAC
Source organism: Pseudomonadota bacterium (assembly GCA_023416455.1). Classification (GTDB taxonomy): domain Bacteria; phylum Pseudomonadota; class Alphaproteobacteria; order Azospirillales; family Azospirillaceae; genus Azospirillum. The sequence goes on from JAEZHQ010000057.1 coordinate 3,656, forward strand.
ACCGTGTAACGGACGGTGTAGGTCCGGTAGACCGGCAGGTCCTCCGGCGCCTCCGGGTGGTCTCTGTAGTATTTCTGGTTGTAGATGTCCTCCGGGTCGCCGACCGCGATGGTGAACTCGAAGGTGTCGCCGATGTCCACGTCCTTCCCGGTCAGCGTGAAGGCGTCCTTCTGGGGAAGGCCGGGGTCGAGCGGCAGGTCCGGCAGGGTGCCCGTCTGGAGCGTCGTGGGGGCGGTGACGGAATTGTCCACGTTCATGGAATTCTCGACGCGCGCCCGGATGTCGAAGGCCCGGCCGGGCTCGTTGCCGACCACGGTGATGACGCCCTCCGACACGAAGGTGGTCACCGGCAGCGGCGGCTTGGCCGCCTGGATCTGGCTGTTCAGGGCGCCGGCGACGAAGTCGACCGTCTTGGGATCGCCGGGCTGGACCTGATAGCTGAAGATGCGGCCGTCGATGCTCAGCTCGAAATAGTCCTCGGCGTTCACCATGGCGCCGTTCAGCGTGACCTTGGAGGTCTGGGGATGGGCCAGCAGGTCGCCCACCGGCTCGGTTCCGTAGCGCGATCCGGCGAAGAGGTAGCGGTCGCCCATCTGCTCGTTCAGCAGCTGCTGGATCTCGCGCATCGCGCCTTCGACGCGCGAGAGCGTGTTGTCGGCCTGCGGCCAGGTCACCGAGAAGGTGCTGCTGGACGCGGCCGTGAGCTTGTCGAAGGTGAGGTTGAGGAGCGCTCCCTCACCGGGCCCGCCGGAGATCGGGAAATTGTAGCCGCCGCCGTCGGCGGGGGGGGTGGTCTTCAGGTTGATGGAGCGGGTGGACTTGCCGCCCAGCCCGTCGGTGACGGTCACGTCGAAGGTGCCGTTGGGGCCGGTCTGCGAGGGGACGGCGGTCACCGTGTAGCGCGCGGTCTGGGTGAACTTGGAATGGTCCTGGTTGACCGAGACCTTCAGCGCGTCGGGGTTGGTGTTGTGGGGCGAGGTGACGGTGGGCGGGCCGGGCAGGTAGGGCAGCATGTTGTTGCTCTGCCAGTCCGCCGCGATCGTCTCCAGCGTGTTCAGGACCACGTCGTAGCCCTTCAGGCGGGTCGTCGCCGCGTCGATGTTCTTGACGTAATTGTCGCGCTTGACCAGCTCCGCCCGCAGCTCCAGGAGCTTCTGGGTCTCCGCCCCGAAGGCGTTCATGTCGACCGACTTCACCCCGGACATCAGCTGCCGAGACAGGTCGTCCACCTTGGTCTGGCCGGCGGTCAGGTTGCGCACCAGCCCCAGATACTTGGCATAGCTGCCAACTTGCGTGATCGTGCTCATCGGACGATCGCCTCCAGCGCGTCGAACATCGTGTTGGCCACTTGCATGACCCGTGCCGAAGCGGCGTAGGAGGTCTGGAGCATCTGGAGGTTGGCGATCTCCTCATCGATGTTCACGCCCGTGGTGGAATGGTAGCGCTCCTCCAGGATCTGCCGGGCGTCCTTGTCGAAGGCGTTCTTGTCCTGGGCCGTCTTGGCCGCCGACATCCAGGCGCCGGTGATGTTGCTGGCCATGCTGCTGTAGGACGCCTCCTTCAGCGACAGCCCGTCGGCGTTGAAGCTGCGGCCTGTGGCGTTCACCGCAAGCACCACCTCCTTGATCGCCGAAGCCTTGATTTTCGTCTGGTTGTTCAACAGCTTGTCGTTCACCGCGATGGTGAAGCGGTCGCTTCCCATGAAGAACTGGGTGGCTTCCTCGCCGGGCAGCACCGGCTTGGCGTTGTCGTAGGCGTCGCGGAAGCTGGTCGGCTCGCCGGGCTTGGTCGGGCTGGTGAACATGCTGGCGAAGGCGTCGAGCTGCGAGCGCAGCTTGCGGATGATCTCGCCGGCCGGATCGGCGCTGGCGGGCTGCGGCGGCTGCGCCGCCGAGCCGTCGGCGCGCATGTTCAGCAGGGCGGCGAGCTTGCCTTCGCGCACATGCTGGTTGACCGGGGTGACCTGATTGCCGATCTCCAGGTTGATGTTGCCGCCGTCGAAGGAAAGATTTGCCGGGTCGCCGTCGACCAGCGCCAGGCCGGTCGGGGTGAAGACGGCGATGCGGCCGTCCGGCCGCTCCACCGTGCGCACGCCGATGTAGGTGCTGAGTTCCCGGATCAGGCCGTCGCGCTTGTCGGCCACCTCGTTCGCCGCCGAGCCGTAGCCCTGCAGCGACACCATGTTGTTGTTGATCGCGTTGATTTCCTTGAGAAGACGGTTGACCTCGCCCACCGAGGCGCTCATGTCGTCGCGCATCTCGCGGTCCAGGCTCTCCACGCCCTGGGACACCCGGACGATCTCGCGCGCGAAGGTGTCGGCGGACTGGATGAGCTGGTACTGCGCGACTTCGCTGTCGGGGGAGGTTTCCAGCGTCTTCCAGGCCGCCTGGAAGGCTTCGGCGTACTGGTTCAGCAGCGGCTTGCCCGCCGTCGTCCCCATCATGTCGCCGAGCTTCTGCAGGTAGGCGCTGGTCGTCGCCGAGGTGCCGTCGCGGGCGGTCAGATCCTGGACCTGGGCGAGCAGTGCCTTGTCGATGTCGCGGCGGTACTGCGAGGTGAGGACGAACCCGTTGGAGTCCAGCACGTTGGAGACGGTGTGCCGGGTGCGTGTCGGGTCGTCGGCGCGGGCGACGTTGTCCGAGACCAGTTTGACCTGGGTCTGCACGGCGCGCAGGCCGGCCGTCGCACTTCCAAGGGCGCTGAACAGGGACATGATCGCGGGACCTTCTTGCTACGGCGGGGGCGCCGGGCCGGCCGGTCCCGCCAGGGGGAGCCGGCCGTTGCCTCGGGCGGCCCCTTTCCCTTGCGGGACGGGTACCGCCGGCGCTTAGCGCTTCAGGCTGAGGACTTCCTGGAGCATCTCGTCGGACGTCGTGACGATCTTGGTGTTGGCCGAGTAGGTGCGCTGCGTCACGATCAGCTTGGTGAACTCGTCCGCGATGTCGACGTTGGACGATTCGATGCTGTTGGCGATCACCGCCCCGGCGCCGTTGGTGTCGGGGTCGTTGAAGTTCGGCCGGCCGCCGTCCTCGGTCTCGATGTACACGCCGCCGGCTTCGCGCTGGAGGGCGTTGGGGTTGTTGAAGGTGACCACCGGGATGCGCCCGATGACGCGGCTGCGGCCGTTGTCGTAGTTGACGATGACGTCGCCGTTGTCGCCGTAGACCACCTCCTTGAACTGGCCGCGCGCCGCACCGTCCTGGACGAGCTGGGTGACGTTGATCTCGCTGCCGGCGTACTGGGTGACGCCGCCCGCCCGGCCGATCTGGCCGAGGTTCAGGGTGATCTGCTGCGGGCCGAAGCCGTAATCCACCGTGAAGGTCACGTTGGCGTCGGCGCCCACCTGCTGGTTGGCCGAGGTCACCGCGGTGCCGCTGCCGACCTTGGCCGTGTTATCGAGGTGATGGTGCCGACGTCGTCGGGGGAGGTGCCAAAGCTCAGGAGGATGTGGGCGGGGGTCTGGCCCTCGCTCGCGTAGGTCTCCAGCGTGAACTGGTCGGCCGCGGTGCCGGTCTGCGACTTCGAGACGACGTTCAGCACACTGCCCTCGGCGCTGGCGGTCACCGGCAGCGAGGTGTTCTTGTTGATGAGGTTGGCCAGGTTGGCGGCGATGGTCTCCATCGACGTCTCCTCGCCGGTGGTCCGGTAGGTGACCGGCGAGCCGTTGATGGTGACCGTGTACTCGGCGTCCTTGTCGCCGGGCGACCCGGTCAGGGTCACCGACTGCTTCTGGCGCACCCCTTCCACGTTGGAGGTGGAGGTGGCCAGGGTCAGCGTGCCGGAGCTGCCGGTGGCGTTCTCGACGCTGGCCTTGGCGTCGAAGCGGCCGGTGTTGGGGGTGTTGTGGGTGACGGTCAGCCGCCCGCCCGAGGCGGTGGCGACGACGTTCAGGTTGGCCGCGTTGATCTGGTTCGCCAGCTCCTGGATGACGCCGGTGATGTCCTCCAGGTTGCCGAAGTTGGACTTGTCCACCTTCACCGTGACGGGCGTGCCGTCGATCGTCACCGTGTAGCGGTCACCAATGTCGATCTGGGTCTGCGGGAAGGAGAATTCCTGGCGCTGGCCGCGCGATTCGGTGGGGTCGCTCCTGGTCGGCCCGGTCACCTGGTTGTTCGAGGCGGAGCCGGAGGTGTACTCCTGCTCCACCTTGAACGGCGTGCCGGGGTTGCGGGCCTCCAGCTTCAGTTCGGAGTTGACGACGGTGGCGATGACCGGGGCCTGCGGCCGGGACGAGTTGATCTTGGCGGCGATCGCGTTGGCGATCCCCTCGTAGGTGCCCATGGTCAGGACGTTGTCGGCGGTCACCTGCACGCTGTAGGTGACGTTGTCGACGCGCACGGTGTAGCTGTCGCCGATGCGCACGTTGTCGGTCGCCGTGATGTCCAGCACGTTGGCGGTGGCGTCGAGCGAGGTGTTGTTCACCGTGCCGGTCAGTTGCAGGGCGCCCGACGGGGTGCGCGACGCCTGCACGGCCAGGCCATTGCTGTTGATCTGCGCGACGAGGTCGTCGACGACCCCCTCCATGTCCTTCAGCGTGTTGATGTTGGAGTAGGAGACCGTGGTCTTGAACTCGGTCCCCAGGACGTTGACGACATACTGGTCGGGCACCTTCAGGGAGGCGGCGGTCGGGAAGGTGAACTGGACGATCTCTGGGTGCGTCGCGTCGTAGTTCTGCACCACGCCCGGCGTCACGTCGGTGAAGTCGGCCGGGGTGCTTTCGGTGATGTCGTTCTTGCGGGTGTCGGCGTTGGTGATGCCGTAGGAGGTGGTGAAGGTGGCCACGGTCGCGCTGCCGTCGAGCACGAGCTGGTTGGCCGTGCCGCCGGTGGCCGTGCCGTCGGCGGCGGTGATGCCGAGCGGCGGGACGGCGGCGTTGATCTGG
>JAEZHQ010000431.1 GCA_023416455.1 Pseudomonadota bacterium
CCGCGGAAATCGGGGCGCCGGCCGAGGATCCGCCGGGTTTCGACCGCGTCGCCTTCCAGGCCCGGCTGAACGGCGAGGTGGCGGATTTCTTCGATCGGGCGCTTGCAATCCGGGAGCCGGGGCGCTAGCCCCATGCGCCATGACCATGCCCGACCATCCGCCGCCGCCGCCCGCGCCGCCCGCGCTCGGGCAGACGCTGTATCTCGCGCCCGAGGGTTTCGTGGACGACCTCGTCGCCGAGCTGGGCGATGTGTCGGCGGTCGAAGGCCGGCTGGTCTTCGCGCCCGGTCCGGCCCGGCCGGCGGCCTGGGCGCAGAATGTCTGGCACGACCCGGTGGTGATCCCGATCGCCTCGATCAAGGATGGCGCCGGCGCGCTGCGCGCCATCCAGCGCAACTGGGCGCTGTGGTCGATCCGCCACCACCGGCGCGCCAGCCTGATCCAGGACAAGCTGCCGCACGTCTCGGCCAAGCCGCTGGCCTTCCCGTCGCCGCTGCCGACGGCGCCGCTCGGTTCCTGGACGCTGCTGGACGAGGGGACCATCGTCGCGGCGGCGCGCTGCTCCAGCCCCTTCCGGCACGGCGAGGTGGCCTTCGTGGAGAACCGGACGGCGCCGCCCAACCGCGCCTACCTGAAGCTGTGGGAGGCGCTGACCCTGTTCGGCGAGCAGCCGGGGCCGGGCGACCGCTGCCTCGACCTCGGCGCCTGCCCCGGCGGCTGGACCTGGGTCCTGCACACGCTGGGCGCCGACGTGGTCAGCGTCGACAAGGCGCCGCTCGACCCCGCCGTGGCGGCGCTGCCGCGCGTGCGCTTCCTCCAGGAGAGCGCCTTCGGCCTGCGGCCGCAGGACGTCGGGCCGGTGGACTGGCTGTGCTGCGACGTCATCTGCTACCCGACCCGGCTGCTGCGGCTGGTGCGGCAATGGCTTGAGAGCGGCCTTGCCCGCCGCTTCGTCTGCACGCTGAAGTTCCAGGCCGAGACCGACCACGAGACGGCCCGCGCCTTCGCCGCCATCCCCGGCGGCCGGCTGCTCCACCTCCACCACAACAAGCACGAGCTGACCTGGATGTGGCCGGCGCTCACGCCCGCCTGAGCGCCAGCTCGATGGCCGGGCGGAGGACCGAGGAGGCGGCGTAGCCGATCTCCACCACCTCTTCGGCGCGGTCGAACTCCAGGATGCCGATGTGGGCGAGGCGGGGGGCGATCAGCACGTCCGGCGGCTCGCCGGCGAGGCGCGAGCGGGTGATGCGGTCCTGCATGATGTCGATCGAGCCGGCCATCACCTCCATGACGTTGGGGATGGGAGCGGCGGTGTGCTCGATCTGGTTGGCGAGGAAGCGCGTGCGTTGGGCCGGCAGCCGGCCCAGCCACGAGGCGATCTGCGAGGTCAGGGTCGAGAAGGCGGGCGAGGTGGCATCGCCCCCCACCACCGTGGCGGCTTCCGCGACGCCGGCCGCCGCCGGGCGGCCGCCGCGGGTGGCGGGGCGGCCCAGCGGCGACAGCTCGCTGTTCAGGTTGACCGCGATCACCACGTCGGCTCCGAGCGCCCGGCACAGCGACACCGGCACCGGATTGACCAGCGCCCCGTCGACCAGCCAGCGCCCGTCGTGCCGAACCGCCGGGAACAGGCCGGGCATGGCGGCCGATGCCTGCACGGCGGTCAGCAGCGGCCCTTCGCGCAGCCAGATCTCGCGGCCGGTGCCGAGGTCGGTGGCGACGGCGGCGAAGGGTCTGGGCAGGCTCTCGATGGTCACCTCGGTGCGGTCGTTGCGGAAGCGCTCGAAGGCCCGCTCGGCCGCCACCAGCCCGCCCCGGCGCAGGGTGATGTCGATGATGCCCAGCATGCCGAGCCAGCCCATGCTCTGCGCCCAGGCCTGAAGCTCGTCGAGCTGGTCGGTCAGGTAGGCGGCCCCCACCACCGCCCCGATGGAGGTGCCGCAGATCACGTCGGGCTCGATCCCGCATTCCTCCAGGGCGCGCAGGACGCCGATGTGGGCCCAGCCGCGCGCCGCCCCGCTGCCCAGCGCCAGCCCGATCTTCATGCCCGTCATGCCCTGCGCCTCCGCCGTTCGTCCAACACCCCCATTTGGGAAGCGCCGAAGCGGTAGGAAAGGCGCCCTTCGGGGGAATCGGGAAGCGCCGTTGCGCCGCGTCGGCGGCCGTGTGACATTGTCGCTAATTTTCCCCGAACTTTGATCCTAATCAATTACTCTTCTTAGTTTTCTGTGGTTATCCATGGAAGAGACTCCGTTTGCTGCGCGTTAACCAAAAGGCAACTTGTCAATGCGCACAATCGCCGCAGTCACCGGCAGTGAGGGTTGGCGGAGGGGGCCATGGCCCAGGATCTGAAGAGTTTCAAAAAGGATTGGCAGCGCTGGTCGGCAGCGGAGAAGCTGGTCGCGGTGGCGCTGCTGGTCGTCGCCACCCTCGCCCTCGGCGGTCCCGTCACCGTCCTTTTCTGACCCGGAGCGGCGCCGCCTTTGTCGCTTGCCGCCTGGGCCGGTTCCGCCGCGTGTCCGGGCTCCGCCCTTGGGCGGGCGGCACCCCCAGGAAGGCCGTATCAGAGCAGGGATGCCAGCGCCGCGACGCCGAAGCCCCCCAGGACCGCGCCCGAGGCGCGGTTGATCCACAGCATGGCGGTTGGGGTGACCCGCCGCCGGCAGGCGCCGACCGAGGCGCTGAGCGCCAGCCACCACAAGGCGGACCCGAGAAAGACGCCGGCCACCAGCGCGGCGGCGGCCGTGCCGTGCCCGCCGCCGGCCAGCCCCAGCCCGCCGAGCACGGCAACGAAGCTGAGGATGGTCGCCGGGTTGGCGAGGGTGAGGGCGAAGGTCGAGGCGTAGGCCCCGAGAAGGCCGGCAGCGCCGCTCCTCCCGGCCGCCGCCGCGTCGGCCGGTGGCCGCGCGCGCAGCGTGTTCCAGCCGAGCCACAGCAGCATCAGCCCGCCGCCCAGCCGGAGCGCCGTCTGGCCGCCGGTCAGCAGGTCGGTCACCGCCGCCAGCCCGAAGCCGGCGACCGCCCCGTAGACCGCATCGGCGCTGGCCGCCCCCAGCCCGCTGGCGAAGCCCAGCGCCGGCCCCTCGGCGAGCGTGCGGCGGATGCACAGCAGCCCGATGGGGCCGACCGGGGCGGCGATGCTGAGCCCGATGAGCAGGCCCTTCAGAAGGACGGTCAGCGTATCCACGGCGTCACCCGGTGGCCGCTGCCACGGGCAGGGCGGCCGTCTCCTTCACCGAGGACAGCGCGATCACCGTGTGCGAACGCGCCACCCCCGGCAGGGTCTTCAGATGGTCGGACAGGAACCGCTCCAGCGCTCCGGTGTCGGCCACCCGCAGCTTGAGCAGGTAGGACCAGGCGCCGGTGACGTGGTGGCACTCCTGGACCGCCGGGCTGGCGAGCATGGCCGCGCGGAAGGGGGCGTCGTGCTCCGGCCGCTCCAGCAGAACCTCGACGAAGGCCAGCACGTCCAGTCCGAGCGCCTTGGCCGAGACCCGGGCACCCCAGCCCGCGATCGCGCCGGACGCCTGGAGCTTCTTCAGCCGCTCGTTGACGGCGGAGACGGACAGCCCGACGGCGGCGCCGATGTCGCCGTAGGATGCTCGCCCGTCCTCCTGGATGCGCGCTATGATTTTGCGGTCGATTTCGTCCATGACCGCAATCCTTCCAGATTTTTCGGTGTCTGGAAAGAAGAATTGCGGCTGCCCGGCCGGCTTCTACCGGCGGCGCGCGCCCTTGCCGTTCAGGTGCGCGTGCTGGACCTTGGCCCCGGCGAGGTTGGCGCCGTCGAGATCGGCGTCCTGGAGGTCGGCCTCGGTGAGGTTCGCCTGCATCAGGCAGGAGCCGACCAGCAGCGCCTGCCGCAGGTCCGCCCCCATCAGGTTGGCCGCCCAGGAGCGGCCGGTGGGCCGGCCGCTGGGGTCCTTGATCTCGGCAGGGCCGAGCTGCACGCGCGTCAGGTCGGCGCCGGTCAGCTTGGCGTAGCTGAGGTTGGCCCCCGACAGGTCGGCACCCATCAGGTTGGCGCCCTCCAGGTTGGCGCCCGACAGGTCGGCCATCATCAGCCGCGCCCCGGTCAGCGCCGCCGCCGACAGGTTGGCGCCGCGCAGCGAGGCGGCGCTGAGATTGACGTTGCGCAGGTCGGCGCGGCTGAGTTCGGCACCGTCGAGTTCCGCCCGCTCCCCGCGCTGGCCGAAGCTGTCGATCCACCGCTCGTGGTCGAAGATGGCGCGCTGGATTTCCGATCCCATGCTGTCGATGGGACGGGTCAGGCGGGCGCCCCCCAAATCGGTGCAGGACAGGTCGCAGTCGGCCATGCGCGTGCCGACCAGGTCGGCGTTGTCGAAGGTGGCGCCGTCCAGCCGTGCCCCCGACAGGTTGGCGCCGTTGAGCCGGGCCCCGGCCAGGTTGGCGTTGGACAGGACCGCGCCGGAGAGGTCGGCGTTGCGCAGGACCGCGCCGGCAAGGTCGGCGTCGGTCAGGTTCGCGTCCTTCAGCACCGCGCCGGTCAGGTCGGTGGGAATGCCGCCCATGGCGGTGGCGCCGCCCTGGAGGCGGACCAGCGTGGCCTTGTGGGCCTGGCGGACGGCGTCGCCGTCCTGGATGTCGGGGTTGGGGCCGCGCCGGGCGGCGCCGCCCGGCTCCAGCGTGCCGGCGCGCAGGTCGGCGCCGCGCAGGTTGGCGTTCGAGAGGTCGGCCGCACGCAGCCGGGCGCCGCGCAGGTCGCTCTGCATCAGGTTGGCGCGGGTGACGTCGGCGTCGCGCAGATCCACGCCGAACAGATCGGCGCCCGCGAGGTTGGTGCCGTTCAGCCGCGAGCGGGCGAGCCGTGCCCCGATCAGCCGTGCGCCACGCAGGTCGCGGTGCGACAGATCCGCACCCTCCAGGTCGGCGAGCGCCAGATTGGCGCGCGCGCCGCCCGGCTGGCCCTTGATCCAGCGGGCGTGCCGCTCCAGCACCTCGGCCAGCTGGTCCGGCCGGAGCGGGGGGGCGGCAAACGGAGGTGGAGGGGCCGTGTGCACGGAAACACGTCGCCACACATTGTTTCTACCACCCAAACTATGGGGTGAGATTCCTTACCGAAGCCTAAACGGTATGTTTCGCCGCGGCGCTGCTTCCGGTTGGGGGATCTGTGTCCGATTGGCAACGGTGTGAGGCGAATTGGAAACACGCCCTGGACAGGCCCCCCAAGGCTCGGGTAACGCTTCGCCATCCGCAGGCATCCCTGGCGCCATCGCCACCGTGTCCGCGCACCGCACCGCACCGCAGCCAGGCCGCCCGTCGGCCCGAATCGCTTCGGCGGCGGTCCCGAGTCGCGCCCTGTTTCAGTCCGGTAACCGAACGGACCCGGCCGTCCGGCCCGTGCCGCGGGCTGCGGAATCCCAAGGATTCCGCGGCCGGCCGATCCATTGAGCATTGCCGGCTTGACACAAAGGGGGTGGGCCGTCTCCAAAAGGTCTCGCGAAAACGGATGGAGCATCCGTGCTCGACCGGATTTGGGAGCGAATGGAGGGCCTATGACCGCGGCGGATTCCCAGTCGACCTCAGCAGCCATGCTCGGCCGGCGGGGCTTGTTGCGCATCGGTCTGGCGGCCGCCGCCGCCGCCGCGACGACGATGATCCCGGAGGAGGCGGAGGCGGCCCTGCGCGCGCCGCCGCGCCAGCTGTCGCTGCTCAATCTGCACACCGGCGAGCGCGTCAAGGCGGAATACTGGGCCAAGGGCCGCTACCAGCGCGACGGCATGCGGGAGATCAACCGCCTGCTGCGCGACCACCGCACCGGCGCCGTGCATCCCATCGACCCGAAGCTGCTCGACCTGCTGCACGCGCTGAGCCGCAGGATCGGCGGCCGTGGCCCGGTCCACATCATCTCCGGCTACCGCTCGCCCGAGACCAACGCCTGGCTGCGCGAGAACGACGGGTCCGGCGTGGCCCAGCAGAGCTATCACATGCTGGGCAAGGCCATCGACCTGCGTGTCCCGGGGCTGCCGCTGCGCGCGCTGCACCGGGCCGCGCTCGGCCTGCGCGGGGGCGGGGTCGGCTACTACCCGGACAGCAACTTCCTGCACATCGACGTCGGGCCGCTGCGGCGCTGGTGAGCCCGGCGGCGTCCGGCGGCATCTGTCGGGCGACTTGGCTTCAAAACGGCCGCACAGGGCGCAGCGCCGTGCGAAGGGATGACCGGCCGGCCGAATCATCCCTGCGGCCGGCTGGCCCTCGGCGCCAGCCATACCCCCCTCCGGCGGTGCTTCCCCGAGCCAACCGGGGCAGTGCCGTGTTGTGGTCTCTGATCCCTCTCGGGCAAGCTGTGCCCTGCATGGGCCGGCAAGCCGCCGCAAGTGGGAGAATGCAATGCAGAAAAAATTGAAATCCCCACTTTCGCTCGCGGCCGCTTTTTATGAGAAATTGATCGAAAAACGTCTGTCGGCCGTTGAGGAAAGAATAACGCAGCGCATCGCCAAGCTGGAAGACGATGTTGCGCGGAAAGTCGATGCCGTTCATAGCAATATGACGAAATCTATGGGAAACGGCAACAGCAATATTTTGTTGAGTTTAAAGGTCCATGAGACAAACATCTATCGACAGTTGACCGCATATATGGAGCTTAGGCGGATTTTGGATGGGGAGTTGAGTATTCCGCCGCTTCGTGGATTTGCCATATCTCCGGATTTCGCCTTGTATATGATGGAGATACTGAACAGGTACAAGCCGAAGGCGATTCTTGAGTTTGGGTCCGGATTCAGTTCCCTGGTTTTGTCCA
>JAEZHQ010000134.1 GCA_023416455.1 Pseudomonadota bacterium
CCCCCGCGGCCCCCGGGCGGGGGGGCCCGCCCGGCCGCCGGGGGGGCCGGTGCGCGCACCGCGGCCTCCACGGAGGCTCCGGCCGCCCGTGGTCCGGGGGCTCCGGCCGCTCCCCGCTTCGGCGAGGAAGAGGACGACCGCCGCGGCAAGCCGGGAGGCGCGGGTAAGAAGGCCCCGGCTCCGGCTCCGGCGCGCAAGGCCGGTCCGGCCGGCGACCGCCGCAAGGGCGCCAAGATGACCGTCTCGCAGGCGCTGAGCGACGAGGGGGGCGAACGCACCCGGTCGCTGGCCGCCGTCCGCCGTGCCCGCGAGCGCGAGCGGCTTCGTCAGATGAGCCGCCAGGAGACCCAGAAAGTGACCCGGGATGTCATCCTGCCGGAAGTGATCACCGTGCAGGAGCTGGCCAACCGCATGGCCGAGCGCGGTGCCGACGTCATCAAGCAGCTCATGCGCATGGGCGTGATGGCCACCATCAACCAGACCATCGACGCCGACACCGCGGAGCTGGTCATCGCCGAGTTCGGGCACCGCGTGCGCCGCGTGTCGGAGGCCGACGTCGAGGTCGGCCTGCGCGGCGAGGAGGACGCCAGCGACAACCTGGTCAGCCGTCCGCCGGTGGTCACGATCATGGGCCACGTCGACCACGGCAAGACCTCGCTGCTGGACGCCCTGCGCCAGACCGACGTGGTCAGCCGCGAGGCCGGCGGCATCACCCAGCACATCGGCGCCTACCAGGTGCAGCTGGAGTCGGGGTCGAAGATCACCTTCATCGACACCCCGGGCCACGCCGCCTTCACCGAGATGCGCGCCCGCGGCGCCAACGTGACCGACGTGGTCGTGCTGGTGGTCGCCGCCAACGACGGCGTCATGCCGCAGACCGTCGAGGCGATCCACCACGCCAAGGCGGCGAAGGTTCCGATCATCGTCGCCATCAACAAGATCGACCTGCCCGACGCCAAGCCCGAACGGGTCCGCCAGGAGCTGCTCCAGTACGAGCTGGTGGTGGAGGAGATGGGCGGCGACATCCTGGACGTGCCGGTGTCGGCCAAGACCAAGCTGAACCTGGACAAGCTGGAGGAGGCCATCCTCCTCCAGGCCGAAATCCTGGAGCTGAAGGCCAACCCGAACCGCGTCGCCGAGGGCGTGGTGATCGAGGCCAAGCTGGAGCGCGGCCGCGGGTCGGTCGCCACCGTCCTGGTGCAGCGCGGCACGCTGAACGTCGGCGACGTCTTCGTCACCGGGGCCGAGTGGGGCCGCGTGCGCGCCCTCATCAACGACCGTGGCCAGACCGTCAACTCGGCCGGGCCGGCGGTTCCGGTGGAGGTGCTGGGCCTCAACGGCACGCCGATGGCCGGCGACGACTTCACCGTGGTGGAGAGCGAGGCCCGGGCCCGCGAGATCGCCGAGTTCCGCCAGCGCAAGAAGCGCGAGGCGGCCAACGCGGCCACCGCGCGCGGCTCGCTCCAGGACATGTTCAGCCGCATCCAGGCGGGCGAGGCCAAGGAACTGCCGGTCGTCATCAAGGGCGACGTGCAGGGCTCGATCGAGGCGATCTCCGGTGCGCTGGAGAAGCTCACGGCCGAGCACACCGAGGTCAAGGTCCGCGTGCTGCACGCCTCGGTGGGCGCCATCAACGAGTCCGACATCACGCTGGCCAACGCCTCCAACGCGATGATCATCGGCTTCAACGTCCGCGCCAACCCGCAGGCCCGCGACCTCGCCAAGCGCGACGGCGTGGAGATCCGCTACTACTCGATCATCTACAACGTGATCGACGACGTGAAGGCGGCCCTCACCGGCCTGCTGGCGCCGACCCTGCGCGAGCGCTTCATCGGCTACGCCACGATCCGCGAGGTGTTCAACATCACCAAGGTCGGCAAGGTCGCCGGCTGCATGGTCACGCAGGGCACGGTCAAGCGCGGCGCCGGCGTCCGCCTGCTGCGCGACAACGTCGTCATCCACGAGGGCACGCTCAAGACGCTCAAGCGCTTCAAGGACGAGGTCCGGGAGGTGCGTGAGGGCTACGAGTGCGGCATGGCCTTCGAGAACTACGACAACATCCAGGCCGGCGACATCATCGAAGCCTTCGAGATCGAGGAGGTGGCGCGCGAGCTGTAAGGCCGCCGCCACCCCGGTCTCCGGCCGGGACCCGGACCGGGGCCGAAGGATCGTCGACCGGCCCGGGTATCCGACGCCGGCGGACCGGGGATGCCGTTCTCCGCCGGTTCCCTCAGGCAGGGGCGCGCGCGCTCCTGCCTGCCCGCGTCTGGGGGCCTGCTCCCCCGGCGCCGCATACGGGATAGAAACGACACGCCATGAGAAAGAAGAGCGACGCCGGCAAGCCCCCGTCCCAGCGGCAACTGCGCGTCGGCGAGGAACTGCGTCACGCCTTGTCGGACCTGCTGCGGCGCGGTGACTTCCACGACCCCGAGCTGGCCGACCTGAACGTCACGGTCACCGAGGTGCGCATCAGCCCCGACCTGCGCAACGCCACCGCCTTCGTCACGCCGCTGGGCGGCGGCGCCATGGGCGAAGCGCTGGCCGCGCTCCGCCGGGCCGCCCCCTTCCTGCGCGGCCAGATCGCCCGCGCGATCAACCTGCGCTACGCCCCGACGCTCAGTTTCGAGGCCGACACCTCCTTCGACTACGCCAGCCGCATCGACAGCATCCTGCACAGCCCCGCGGTGGCCCGCGACCTCGGCCACCGCGTCAACGGTGACGACGAGGATGAGGACGAGGACGACGGCTGGGACGAGGAGGACTCCGACGAGGACGGCGCGGAGGACGACGACGACCTCGACGACGAGGACGACGACGAAGACGAGGACGAGGACGAGGACGGCGGGGAACGCGGCGAGGGCAAGCGTGGCTCGTAAGCGCAGGGGCGACCCGATCCACGGCTGGATCGTTCTCGACAAGCCCGAGGGGGTGACCTCCACCCAGGCGCTGTCGCGGGTGCGCCGCCTGTTGAACGCGGAAAAGGCGGGGCATGGCGGCACGCTCGACCCGCTGGCCACCGGCATCCTGCCCATCGCGCTCGGCGAGGCCACCAAGACGGTGTCCTACGCCATGGATGGGGCCAAGACCTACCGCTTCACCGTGCGCTGGGGCGAGCGGACGGCGACCGACGACCGCGAGGGCGCGGTGATCGCGCGCTCCGATCACCGTCCCGAACCGGCGGCCGTCGCCGCCGCCCTGTCCGGGTTCCTCGGCGTGATCGAGCAGGTGCCGCCCCAGTTCTGCGCGATCAAGGTGAACGGCGAGCGCGCCTACGACATCGCCCGCGAGGGCGACTCCGTGGATCTGGCCTCCCGCCGGGTCCGCATCGACCGGCTGGAGCTGGTCGCCGCACCCGACGCCGACACCGCCGTGCTGGAGGTCGACTGCGGCAAGGGCACCTACGTCCGCGCCATCGCCCGCGACCTTGCCGAACGGCTGGGCACGGCCGGCCATGTGGTCGGGCTGCGCCGCCTGCGGGTCGGCGCCTTCACGCTGGAAGGCGCGATTTCCCTGGACGATCTGGCCGCGATGGAGCAAGGTGCGGCCGTCGAAAGACTTCTGCTTCCGATCGAGACCGCGCTGGACGACATCCCGGCGCTGGCCCTGAACGAAGCGGAAGCGCACCGACTGAGACACGGCCAGACGGTCGCTCTCCTCACCCGGCAGGATCGTGAACGCCTCGCGGCGGTCCACGGCGCTGCCGGCGGGGACGGCACCGTCCTTGCGCTTTTCGCCGGCAGGCCGGTGGCGCTGGCGCGTGTGGAGGGGGCGGAGGTCCGCCCGGTGCGCGTCCTCAACCTCTGAACATCAGGAGACCCCGATGTCGATTACGCCCGAGCGCAAGCAGGAGCTGATCAAGGACTATTCCCGCGGCCAGGCCGACACCGGCTCGCCCGAAGTGCAGGTCGCGATCCTGTCCGAGCGCATCCGGAACCTGACCGAGCACCTGCAGGGCCACAAGAAGGACTTCCATTCCCGCCGCGGCCTGCTGGTGATGGTTGGCCAGCGCCGCCGCCTTCTCGACTATCTGAAGAAGAAGGACCACAGCCGGTACGCCACGCTCATCGAGCGGCTGGGCCTGCGTCGCTGACCAGCACGAGGCACCCGACCCGGTGACCGACGCAACGCCCCGATCCGCCTCTCCCCCCGCCGCGCCGTCCGGTGCCGGGGGAAGGGCGCGCCGGTCGGGGCGTTCGGCTGTTGTCCATGGTACCGTTTCCGTCAGACGGCCGGTCCGGATCCCCGGGACCGGCCGTTTGGCGTTTCTCATGCGGGGTCTTACGACTGGTGACCCCGGCCTGGGCCGGCAATCCGGCATGCCCAGGTGTCGGATGGAAGGAAAGAACGCATGTTCAACGTTTACCGCAAAGAAATCGAATGGGGCGGGCGCAAGCTGACGCTGGAGACCGGAAAGATCGCGCGTCAGGCTGACGGCGCGGTTCTGGTTACCTACGGCGAAACCACGGTGCTCTGCACGGCTGTCGCTGCCAAGTCGCCGAAGCCTGGTGTCGATTTCTTCCCGCTGACGGTCAACTATCAGGAAAAGACCTTCGCGGCCGGCAAGATCCCTGGCGGCTTCTTCAAGCGCGAGGGCCGTCCGACCGAGAAGGAGACGTTGGTCAGCCGCCTGATCGACCGTCCGATCCGCCCCCTGTTCGCCGACGGCTTCCGCAACGAGACGCAGGTCATCTGCACGGTGCTGAGCCATGACCTGGAGAACGATCCGGACATCGTCGCCATGGTCGGCGCCTCGGCCGCGCTGACCCTGTCGGGCATTCCCTTCCTGGGTCCGATCGGCGCGGCGCGCGTCGGCTACGTCGACGGCCAGTATGTGCTGAACCCGACCATGGACCGGTCCGACCAGTCGGTTCTCGACCTCGTCGTCGCCGGCACCACCGAAGGCGTCCTGATGGTCGAGTCGGAGGCCAAGGAGCTGACCGAGGAGGTCATGCTCGGCGCCGTCATGTTCGGCCATACCAACTTCCAGCCGGTCATCCAGGCCATCATCGACCTGGCCGAGGAATGCGCCAAGGAGCCGTGGGATCTGCCCGAGCCGGCCTACGACCGCGCCGCCCTCAAGGCCCGGCTGCGCGAGACCGTGGGCGCCGACGTGGAGGCCGCCTACACCGAGACGGTGAAGCAGGCCCGCTACGAGAAGATCGGCGCCGCCAAGGCCAAGGCCCTGGAGGCGCTCGCCGAGTCCTTCGAGTCCGCGGCCATCGCCACCGAGTTCAAGGAGCTTGAGGCCGACATCCTGCGCGGCGCGGTCCTCAAGACCGGCCGCCGCATCGACGGCCGCGACACCCGGACGGTCCGCCCGATCGTGTCGGAGGTCGGCGTCCTGCCGCGCGCCCACGGCTCCGCCCTGTTCACCCGCGGCGAGACCCAGGCGCTCGTCGTGACCACGCTCGGCACCAGCCAGGACGAGCAGATCATCGACGCGCTGGAGGGCGAGTACCGGGAGCATTTCATGCTCCACTACAACTTCCCTCCCTATTCGGTGGGCGAGGCCGGCCGCATGGGAAGCCCCGGCCGCCGCGAGATCGGCCACGGCAAGCTGGCCTGGCGCGCCGTCCACCCGCTCCTGCCCTCCAAGGAGGAGTTCCCCTACACGCTGCGCGTGGTCTCGGAGGTCACCGAGTCCAACGGCTCCTCCTCCATGGCGACGGTGTGCGGCACCTCGCTGTCGCTGATGGACGCCGGCGCCCCGCTGCTCCGCCCGGTGGCCGGCATCGCCATGGGCCTCATCAAGGAGGGCAACGACTTCACCGTCCTGTCCGACATCCTGGGTGACGAGGACCATCTCGGCGACATGGACTTCAAGGTGGCCGGCACCGAGAAGGGCGTGACCGCGCTCCAGATGGACATCAAGATCACCTCGATCACCGAGGAGATCATGAAGATCGCCCTGGGCCAGGCCAAGGACGGCCGCCTGCACATCCTGGACGAGATGGCCAAGGCGCTGACCGGAGCCCGCGAGGCGGTCAACCAGAACGCCCCGCGCATCACCGTGATCACCATCCCGAAGGAGAAGATCCGCGACGTGATCGGCTCCGGCGGCAAGGTGATCCGCGAGATCGTCGAGCAGACCGGCGCCAAGATCGACATCGAGGACGACGGCACGGTCAAGGTCGCCGCGGTGGACAACAAGGCCGCCCAGGCCGCCATCGACTGGATCAAGGGCATCGTCGCCGAGCCCGAGCTGAACGTCGTCTACACCGGCAAGGTCGTGAAGGTCGTCGATTTCGGCGCCTTCGTGAACTTCCTGGGCTCCC
>JAEZHQ010000167.1 GCA_023416455.1 Pseudomonadota bacterium
GTCCGACGTGAACGACGGCGGCGCCATCATCCGGCTGGTCCAGCAGGCCGGCGCTGACAGCTCGGGCATCGAGACGGTCACGCTGGACTCGGTGGGCAACAACCAGAACTTCCTGAGCTGGATCACCGCGACGAAGCTCGCCACGCTCAACGTCACCGGCACCCAGTCGCTGGTCATCGAGAACGAACTGGATGACACGGTCACTGCGGTCAACGCCGGCGAGCTGAACGGCGGCCTGTCGGCGACCTTCGCCAACGCCACCGCCGATATGACCGTCACCGGCGGCTCCGGCAACGACAGCATCACGCTGAACGCCAACAAAGGTAAGGTCAACGTCGCGCTGGGCACCGGCGACGACACCATCGCCTTCACCGCCGGCGGCTTCACCCTCGACGACACCGTCGCCGGCGGCGAGGGCACCGACACCCTCAGCATCGCCACCGTCGACGCCAGCGCCATCACGGCCGCCCTGGCCAACGTCTCCGGCATCGAGCGGCTGCGCCTGAACACCGGGGCCGGCGGCCAGACCGTCAACGCCACCCACTTCGGCGACATCGCCGAGGTCAACCTGGCCGCCGCCACCAACAAGGCCCTGACCCTGACCCTGGGTGCCGGCACGCGCACCGTCACCGTCGGCAACGCCGCCGGCAACGCCAACCTGACCGGCATGGTGACGATCAGCGACACCGGCACGGGCACCACCGACGCCCTGACGCTGAGCAACACCAACAGCACCGGCACCACCGACACGTTCAACGGCCAGACCTTGACGGTCAACGGCTTCGAGACCGTCACCGTCAACACCGGCGCCGCGGTCACCGCCGCGCAGACGCTGGGCACCGTCACCCTCAACGGTGACAGCACCACCGGGGCCAACACCCTGAACCTCTCGGGCGTGAACAGCCTGTCCTTCGCCGGTATCACCTCCAACTCCTCGGGCCTGCTGACCATCGACGGCTCCGGCCTGACCGGCAACGCGACGCTGACGATCAATGCCGGCAACCGGCCGACCTTCTCCGGCGGGGTGACCGGCACCGTCAGCATCACCGGCGGCGCCAAGGGCGACATCCTGTACGGCCACGCCACGGCGGCCAACACCATCGACGGCGGCGCCGGGGCCGACCTCATCACCGGTGGCACGGGCGCCGACAGTCTGGTCGGCGGCGCCGGCAACGACACCATCACCGGCGGTGGCGGCAACGACACCATCCTGGGCGGTGCCGGCGACGACATCATCGACGTCAGCGCGACCGGTACCGGCACGGTGAGCATCGACGGCGGCGCCGGCAACGACATCATCGCCCTGCGCACCTTCCTGTCCCCGGGCGACACCGTGACCGGCGGCGAGGGCACCGACACCCTGGCGCTGAACGCGGCGGCCACCGCCGGCGCGGCCGGTCTGGTCTCGGGCTTCGAAGCCCTTTGGATCGACGCGACGTTCAACCAGGACCTGATCCAGTTCACCGCCAACAACACCTTCACCCATCTGCGGGTGGGCGCCACCAACACCGTGGCCACGTTGCTCAGCAACGTCGGCGCCGGGGTGACCACCCTCACCTCGGAGACCAACGGCAACGTCATCACGCTGACCCGTCTCGTCGACACCGGGGCCGACACGCTGACCGTCGCCGGCAAGGACACCGTCACCACCGACGAAGGCGCCATCACCATCGCGGCGCTGACGGTCAACGACGAGGAGACGCTGAACATCCAGAGCGGGCGGTCCGCCGGTGAAGACCTCACCATCACGGCCCTGAGCGCCTCGGACCTGACCACGCTGAACCTGTCGGGCGCGGCCGACGTCAAGATCGTTGCCCCGATCATCGGCGCGACCAAGCTGGCGACGGTGAGCGCCTCGACGGTGCAGGGTGCCGTGACGGTCGACGCCTCGCAGTCGACCACCAACATGACCATGACCGGCTCGCTGACCGGCAGCAACCAACTGACCGGCGGCACCGGGGCCGACACCATCACCGGCGGCACGGCGGCCGACACCCTCACCGGCGGCAACGGCGCCGACGTGATCGACGGCGGCGCTGGCGACGACGAACTGGCGGGCGGGATCGGGGCCGACACCATCACCGGCGGCCTCGGCGATGACACCATCACCGGCGGTGCCGGCAACGACGTGCTGACCGGCGGCGAGGGGGCCGACGTCTTCGTGTTCGACGCGGCGGCCACCAACGGGGTCGACCGGATCACCGACTTCGTCGTCGGCACCGACAAGCTCGACGTGGACGCGCTGCTCACCGGCGCCTTTACCCAGCAGGCTCCAGTGACGGCGGCGGGAGGTGGCAACAGCCTCACCCTTGTTGATCACGGTGTCTATTACCTGACCTTCAACGGCGCGGCGGCGAACCTGACGACCGGCGGCACGGCGACGCTGACCACCGCCGACCTGACCGCGAGCACCCTGACCGCCCTGGCGGCCTACCTGGACGAGCTCATCGTGACGACCACGGTTGAGGGCGATGATGCCTTGTTCGTGGTCAACTGGACGGCCGGCGGTTCGACCTCCAGCTATCTCTACCACTTCGTCAGCATCGATGAAGATCCGCTGACCGGCACTCCCGACGTGACGAACACCAACACCAACATCGAGGCTGCCGAGCTGACCCTGGTCGGCATCATCGAGCGCGGAGCCGACCTGCTGTCCACCGGTTCCGTCGTCACCGCTTAAGGTCTTCCCGCGGCCGGGGGCGTCCGTCCCCGGCCCAGGGCAGCCCGCCTACAGCCCGCCTACGCCCCCCGGCCCGCAAGGCCGGGGGTTTTTCTTGGGGGTCAGCAAGAAATCGGGGTCACCGAATCGGGGTAGTAGGGAAAATCGGGGAAAATCGGGGTCAGCAAAGGAAAATCGGGTCAAAAATCGGGGTCAGGTCTTGCAATCCAACAAATCTTTGCCCCGGTGAGCCGAGCGTGGAGCGGCGGGAGAAAATGCGTGAACCCAGGACCTGATCCAAATCCCTTTGATACAAATCCTCGTTCAAGGAGAGATAGAGCCAGGCAAAGTCCATGGAAGGTCTTGCAATTCAAAATTCCTCGTAAGATGCTGTGACCATGGCCAGACCTTTAAGGATAGAATTGGCGGGAGGGGTCTATCACGTCACGGCACGCGGTGACGGGCGCGACGACATTTACTTGAGCACTGCCGACCGCTTGG
The DNA here is from genome assembly GCA_023416455.1 of Pseudomonadota bacterium. GTDB lineage: Bacteria > Pseudomonadota > Alphaproteobacteria > Azospirillales > Azospirillaceae > Azospirillum. The sequence goes on from JAEZHQ010000167.1 coordinate 3,161, forward strand.
CGTGGCTCGATGTGTTCGGACAGGTGTGCGAACGCTTCCGTTGGGTCTGCCATGCCTGGTGCCAGATGACCAACCACTATCACATCGTGATCGAGACCCCTGAAGGCCGCCTGTCGCAGGGCATGCGCCAATTGAACGGTGTCTATACTCAGCACATCAACCGCACTCACCGGCGGATGGGGCATGTGTTCCAGGGGCGCTACAAGGGCATTCTGGTGGAAAAGGAGAGCTACCTGCTGGAACTGGCCCGCTACGTGGTCCTCAACCCGGTACGCGCGCGCATGGTGAAGGAGGCCGGTCAATGGCCATGGAGTTCTTATGCGGCCATGGTGGGGGCGGCACCGGCGGCGCCCTGGCTGGAAACCGACTGGATTCTGGGTCAGTTCGGCCAGAGCCGGGCCGAAGCGGTTCGGTCCTACGTCGACTTCGTCCGCTCCGGGGCGGGCGCGCCCAGCCTGTGGGAGCAGTTGCGCGGGCAGATGTATCTGGGCAGCGATGCCTTTCTGCAGCGCATGCAGGCCCTGTCGGAGGCTGGCTCGGCAGAAATCCCGCAGGCCCAGCGCCGCCCTCTGGCGAGGCCGTTGACGCACTACCGGGATTCCATCGCAGATAGCCATGCCGCCATGGCCGCGGCCTACGCATCGGGCGACTACACGATGCAGCAGATCGCCGAAGCCTTTGGCGTGCATTACGCTACGGTGAGCCGGACCGTGAAGCGGCAGGAGAAAATGCGCGAACGCAAGACCTGACCCCAACCTCCCCCCCCAACCTCCCCCCTCGTCCTTCTCCCGCGATGATGGTGCGGGCGGGGCGGCTGTGATACCAACCGCACCGGGAACCGGCGGCCCCGGGGCCGGGCCGCCCGCCGCCACGCAGCCTGGGTGTGACGATGACGCCGCCGACCTCCGTCGCCTTCCAGTTCGAACCCGACGGCTACGTGACGTCCGGCCCGACGCTGATGGGCCGGCAGGCGGCGGGCAACGCCTTCCTGCGGGCGGCGGTGGCCGGCCTCGCCGGGCAGCCGCTGTGGGCCTTCACCCCGCACCGCTCCTCCGCCGAGGTCTTCGCCCGGCTGGCCAGGGAGCTGGACCCGCGGGCGGATCCCCGCTGGCTGCCCGCCGACCGGCTGGACCGGCTGGCGCAGGTGGGGACGCTCTACCTGCCCGGCCCGGGGCTGGGGGACGCCGCCCGGCTGCGGCTGCGCGCCGGGGCGGGCGCCTATTCCATCACCGGGGTCACCCACACCACCGCCTCGCACACCGCCATGGACGCCGTCACCGGCCTGCTCGCCGCCCCGGTGATGCCGTGGGACGCGCTGGTCTGCACCTCCGGCGCGGTGGCGGGCACGGTCAAGGCGCTGCTGGAGGCGGAAACCGAGGCCCTGCGCTGGCGCTTCGGCCCGGGGCTGCGCTTCACCCTGCCGCAGCTGCCGGTGATCCCGCTGGGCGTGCACGGCGGGGACTTCGTCTTCTCGCCCGCGGAGCGGGCGGCGGCCCGCGCGGCGCTGGGCATCGCGGAGGACGCGGTGGTGGCGCTGTTCGTCGGGCGCCTGTCCTTCCACGCCAAGGCCCACCCCCACCCCATGCATCTGGGCTTGCAGGCCGCCGCCGGGCGCACCGGCCGGAGCATCGTCCTCCTGCAATGCGGCTGGTTCGCCAACCCGGCGATCGAACGGGCCTTCGCCGAGGGGGCGGCGGCCCATTGCCCGTCGGTGCGGGCCCTGTTCACCGACGGCCGGGACGCCGAGGCCCGGCGGCGGAGCTGGGCCGCCGCCGACCTCTTCGTCTCCCTGTCCGACAACATCCAGGAGACCTTCGGCCTGACCCCGGTGGAGGCCATGGCCGCCGGCCTGCCGGTGGTGGTCACCGACTGGGACGGCTACAAGGACACCGTGCGCGACGGGGTGGACGGCTTCCGCATCCCCACCTGGATGCCCCCGCCCGACCTGGGCGCGCCCTTCGCCCTGGCCTACGAGGCCGGGATGGACACTTACGACCTTTACTGCGGCCTCACCTGCCAGACGGTGTCGGTGGATCTGGGGGCGCTGGCCGACCGCCTGGGCGCGCTGGCCGCCGACCCGGCGCTGCGGGCGCGGATGGGGCAGGCCGGGCGGGCGCGGGTGCGCGAGCGCTTCGACTGGGCGGTGGTGTTCCGCCGTTACCAGGAGCTGTGGGGCCAGCTCGCGGCGATCCGCCGGGCGGCCCGCGACGATCCGGGGTGGGGGGAGACCCTGCGCGCCGCCCCCCGGGCGGCGGCGGGCCGCATGGATCCCTTCCGCGGCTTCGCCCATTACCCCACAGCCCTGATCCAGCCGGGAACGCTGGTCACGGCTCTGCCCGGCGCCGACCTCGCCCGCTACCGGGGGCTCGCCGCCGACGGGCTCTTCCGCTACGCGGCCAGGCTTTTGCCGGCGCCCGAGCTGGTGGAGGGGCTGCTGCGCGCGCTGGACGGCGGCAGCCTCGACGCCGCCACCCTGGCGCGGCGCGCCGGGCTGGACCTCGGGGCGGCGGTGCTGGCGGTGTCGGTGCTGGCCAAGATGGGCCTCCTGTCCCTGTCCGATCCGCCCGCCGGCGCGGCGTGATGCGGTTCCGAGAGACGGAGCCGCCCCGTCCCCGCCGTCCCGTCCCGAGCCTTCCGTGAAGCGACCATGCGCATCCTCTTCGTCCACCAGAACTTCCCCGGCCAGTTCAAGCATCTGGCCCCGGCCCTCGCGGCCCGGCCCGGCCACGAGGTGGTCGCCCTCACCATGCAGAAGGACCCTCCGGCGGCGTGGCGGGGCGTCCGGCTGGTCGGCTACCGGGCCGGGCGCGGCAGCAGCCCCACCATCCACCCCTGGGTCGGCGATTTCGAGGCCAAGGCCATCCGCGGCGAGGCGGCCTTCCGCGCCGCGCTCCGCCTCAAGGCCGAAGGCTTCACCCCGGACGCCATCGTCGCGCATCCCGGCTGGGGGGAGAGCCTGTTCCTGAAGGAGGTCTGGCCCGACGCGCGGCTGGGGATCTACTGCGAGTTCCACTACCACGCCCACGGAGCCGACGTCGGCTTCGACCCGGAGTTCCCGGCCGCCGATCCGGGCGAGGCCTGCCGCCTGCGGCTGAAGACCGTCAACAACCTGCTGCATTTCGAGCAGGCCGACGCCGGACTGTCGCCCACCCACTGGCAGGCCGCCACCTTCCCGGAGCGGTTCCGCGGGAAGATCACCGTGGTGCACGACGGCATCGACACCGACGCCGTCGTCCCCGACCCACGGGTGGACCTGACGCTGAACGGCACGCTGCGCCTCACCCGCGACGACGAGATCGTCACCTTCGTGAACCGCAACCTGGAGCCCTACCGGGGCTATCATATCTTCATGCGGGCCCTGCCGGCGCTCCTCCGGGCGCGGCCCCGGGCGCGGGTGCTGATCGTCGGCGGCGACGCCGTCAGCTACGGCGCCCGGCCGCCCCAGGGGCGGAGCTGGAAGGAGATCTTCCTCGACGAGGTCAAGGACCGCCTGGACCCGGGCCGGGTGCACTTCCTCGGCAACCTGCCCTACGAGCACTTCATCCCGCTCCTCCAGCTCTCCACGGTCCACGTCTACCTGACCTACCCCTTCGTCCTGTCCTGGAGCCTGCTGGAGGCGATGAGCGCCGGCTGCGCCATCGTGGCCAGCGACACCCGGCCGCTCCACGAGGCCATCGCCCACGGCGAGACCGGCCGGCTGGTGGACTTCTTCGACGCCGGGCGCCTGGCGGAGGAGGTCGCCGCGCTGCTGGACGACCCCGGGGAGCGCGCCCGGCTCGGGCAGGCGGCGCGCCGGGCGGCGCGCGAGCGCTACGACCTCAGGACCGTGTGCCTGCCGCGGCAGATGGCCTGGGTGGAGGGGCTGCCGTCGGCCGGCTGATCCGTTTCGCAGGAGCCCGCCCCGCAGGCGGGGGCCGGCGAGGGCGCGTCGTCATGGCACAGGCCCGGCGGCCGGAAGGGGCCTGTGATTCGCGCCCCCGCCCTTCTATCTTCAGGCACATTTGTCGCTTTTCCAAGCCTTCCTCCACCCCTGAGACGCCCCGATGACCGAGACCGCCTTCGTCGAGAGCCTCTACCGCAAGATCCTGTTCCGCGACCCGGACGCCGCCAGCCAGGAATGGGTGGCCCGCCTGTCGCAGGCGACGATCACCCGCTCGACCGTCCAGGCGGCCTTCATCGGGTCGCCCGAGGCGAAGGCCTTCGTCGCCCCGGTCATCCGGCTCTACGAGAACATCCTCGGCCGGGCGCCCGATCCGGCCGGGCTGCACGGCTGGGTGAACGCCATCCGCAACGGCGCCATGACGCTGGAGGACGTCACCGCCGGCTTCCTGAATTCGGCCGAGGGCCAGGCCCTCGGCTGGTCGGGGCCAGGGGTCACCGGGACCGACTTCGTGACCAAGCTCTACACCGCCATGGGGCGCACGCCCTCCCAGATCGCCGCCGACCCGGGGGTCGCCTCCTGGGCCCACGCCCTGAACGCCGGCCTGATGGCGCCCGCCCACGCCGCCCGCATGATCAACGAGTCGGCCGAGAACGAGCAGAACACGGCGGGCTTCGTCGCCGGCTACCTGGCCCTGCTGTCGGCCGACAACCCGCAGCCCAGCACCGCGCAGGCCTACGCCTTCTCCAACACCGCCAGCCTGGCCGACGTCGTCGCCTCGGCCAACGCGGTGGGCGCCTCGGACAGCCTGCCGACCGGCCCCGGCGCCGCCCCCGTCTTCTCCCCGCTGCTCGGCGCCGGGGCCGACACCGTCACCGCGCCGGCCGGCACCGCCCTGGAGGCGCCGGCCGTCTTCGATCCCCATTCCGGCGCCTTCCGCGCCTCCTGGCAGTCGGACGACACCATCGTCGGCGCCCTCGGCGGCTCCTCGCTCACCGCCACGCTCGACGGCACCACGCTCACCGCCCGGATCACCGGCATCGAGACGCTGAACCTGAAGGCGCTCGCGGACAGCACGATCCTCACCCCGGCCGGCGCGGTCGCCGGGATCACCACCATCAACGCCCTGAACGCCCCCGGCCGGATCACCGTGGGCGGCGGCGCCGGCCAGGCCCTGGCCGAGCCGCTGGCCGGGCTCGGCGCCTACGACCGCACCGAGAGCGTCACCGTCCTCTTCGAGGCGGCGGCCCTGCAAGGCCCGGCCGACGCCCTGACCGTGACCGTCAGCAACGTCACCGGCGGCACCGCCAGCCTGCTCGCGGCCCCGGTCACCGCGGGCAACGGCTACGAGAGCTTCCACGTCGTCAGCACCGGCGCCGCCAACACGCTGAAGGCGCTGAGCGGGGGGGCGGGCAACACGCTGTCCTCGATCACCGTCACCGGCGACCGGGCGCTGACCGTGACCGACGCGCTCGACGCCACGGTGAGCCTGTTCGACGCCTCCGGCCTGACCGGCGGCGGGGTCTCGGTGAAGCTTCAGGACAACCTGCTCGTGCGGGTCACCGGCAGCGCGCAGAACGACGTCTTCGACCTGTCGGCCACCGGCGACACCTTTGCCACCGGCGACGTGATCAACGGCGGCGCCGGCACCGACACCCTGATCGTGCGCGCCGCCACCACCGGCAACGCCGGCGGCAACGGCGACGTCACCGCCATCGAGGGCAACAACCCGGACGTGACGGGCATCGAGACCCTGGTCGTCGTCGCGGCGGCCGGCGGCGCCGCCAACACCACCTTCGACGCCAACAAGCTGTCCGGCATCACCCAGGTCGGCGTGCGCGCCGCCGACGCCGGGGATTCCTTCACCGTCACCGCGCCCGCCGCCATCCTGGCGAGCGCGCCGAACGGCCGGGGGCTGCTGCTCGGCGGCAGCGTGGATTTCGGCGACGTCACGCTGACCGTCCCCGCCCCCGGCAGCGCCGACAGCCTGAGGATCACGCTGGGCGACAGCGGGGCCGGCACGGCCTTTTCCGTCGGCACCATCACCGCGCCCAACGTCGAGACGCTGACCCTCCACGTCGGCGACCGGGCCTCCCACACGCTGGCCGGGCTGGCCGCCCCGCAGGCGGCCAGCCTGGCCGTCACCGGCGGCGCCGCGGGCGCCACCCTGGCCGTCGCGGCCCCCCTCAACGCGGCGATCCGCACGGTGAGCGCCGACGCCTTCGCCGGCAACCTGCGGGTGACCGGCGGCGACCGCGGGGTCGCCATCCAGGGCGGCGCCGGGGCCGACACGCTGGCCGGCGGCGCCGGGGCCGACACGCTGACCGGCGGGGCCGGCGCCGACGTCCTGGAGGGAGGCGGCGGCAACGACCTGCTGAACGGCGGGGCCGGGGCCGACATCTACCGCTTCACCGCCAACGGGGTGGGCAACGGCATCGACAGCATCGCCGCCGCCGGCTTCACGCCCGGCGCCGGGGGGGACGTGCTGGACTTCAGGACCAACGCCACCAGCTTCGCCGCCACCACCACCCAGACCCTGGCCGCCAACGCCACCATCGGCGGCCTGGCCAGCGGCGTCGCCAACCACGGCATCCTGGTGCTGACCGCCGACGCGGTCGGCAACGCCGACGCGCTGAAGGCCCTGCTCGACGCCCAGCCCGCCTTCGACGAAACCGCCATCGGCAACCGCATCCTGGTCTGGGAGATCAACGCCACCAACGTCGGCGTGGCCATCGTCTGCAACACCGACGCGGTCGACAACGACACCGTGTCGGTCACCCAGGTGGCGACGGTCACCGGCTTCACCGACCAGGCGGCCGTGGACGCCTTCACCGGCGCGCTGTCGGCCGCCAATTTCCTGCTGCTGTGACGCCCGGCCCGGCCGCCGGTTGGCCGGCGGCCGGGCATGGACTACCATCGCCCGCACCGGCGGCGGGGGCATGGGCCGTCCATGGGCGGCCCATGGTGCGGTCCATGGTGCGGCCCATGCCCCCCGCCGTGGACCGGTGGAGCCTTGTGATCGGGAGCGTCTGCGGGGCATGAAGGGTGTGGAACGGATGTCCGGAACCGGCCGCGGGGCGGCATGAGCGCGGGGCTTCGGCTGGGGGCCTGCCTCGCGCACAGCGTGTCCGGCCTGCGCGACGGCGACTGCGCGGCGGCCGTGGCGGTGGGCGAGACGGTGAGCTTCACGACGCCGGGGGCGGCGCGCCGGCTGTCGCTCAGCGGCTTCGCCGAGGCCGAGGCGGAAGGCCGCTGGACCGACGGGCCGCGGGCCGGCTTCGTCATCCCCCTGGCCGGCGATCCCGGGACCGGGGCCCGCCTGCGCCTGCGCCTCACCCCCTTCGTCACGGAAGGCCACGGCCAGACCCTGCGCGCGCGCTGCGGCGGCCAGCCGGAACGGCTCGTCGTCTTCCCCCCCGGCCCCATGGCCGAAACCACCCTTGAGCTGCCCCTGGAGGCGGAGGGGGACGGCGCGGTGCGGGTGGCCTTCCGGCTGGACGGGGCGGTGGCCCCGCACGCCCTGGGGCTGGGCACCGACCAGCGGCGGCTGGGCGTGCGCATCCATGATCTGTGCGTGGTTCCCGGGGCGGAGGGCGTCCCGGCCCGGCCCCCCGGCGGCCCGCCCCTGGCCGCGGGCGAGACGCTGTTCCTGTCCTCCCGCTCCGCCGAGGCACGGCTGTCCCTGGCCGGCTTCGGCCACATCGAGGCGGACGGCCGCTGGACCGTCGGCACCGACGCCGCCCTCTTCGTGCCGCTGGACGCCGCCCCGCCGCCGGGGGCGGTCCTGCGGCTGGCGGTGACGCCCTTCACCACCGACGGCCACGGCCAGTCGGTGGAGCTGCGCTGCGGCGACGGGCCGCCCCTTCCCGTCGCCTTCCCCCCCGGCCCCATGGCCGAGACCAGCCTCGACCTGCCGCTCGACGCCGCCGCGGCCGGCGGCGAGGCCCCCGGCCTCGCCCTGGCGCTGCGGATCGCCACCGCCGCGGCCCCCCGCGACCTCGGGCTCGGCGGCGACGACCGCCGGCTCGGCGTGAAGATCCACAGCGTCCGCCTCGTCGCGCCCGAGCCCGGCGCGGCGGACGCCCCCGCGGCGC